>JAEUJM010000043.1 GCA_016794585.1 Acidimicrobiales bacterium | reverse complement strand
GATCACCTCGTCGACGTAGGCGAACCGGGCAGCCACGTCGTCGCTGATCTCGGCGGGCGCGGTGGCCTCGATGTCGTCGAGGAGTTGCGCCACCCGCTCGACCTCGGCGTCGTCGGCCACGTTGAGGTCGAACGCCGACGTCACGGCGTTTAACTCGGCCAGCCTGGCACAGAACGTCTCCTTGTCCGGCTGGGCCCCATCGTCGCCCGAGGAGCAGGCTGCGGCCGCCAGGAGCGCCCCGGCGGCGAGCACCGCAGCCGCGAGCGGCCCGAAACGCCGTGCGGTCATGCCCGAGCGGCCTCGGCGCGGGCGCGCAGGTCGGCTACCGCGTGCCCGAGCCCCTCGGGATCGCGGTAGAGGGCGCTACCGGCGACGAGGACGTTGGCACCGGCCGCCGCGGCGGCCCCCACGGTCGAAGGTCCGATGCCGCCGTCGACCTCCACGTCGACGTCGTAGCCCCCCTCGACCACGAGCCGCCGGGTCTCGGCGATCTTGGGCTCCATGGTGGCGAGGTAGGACTGGCCGCCGAACCCGGGGTTGACGGTCATGACCAGCACGAGGTCGACCAGGTCGAGCACGTGGGCGAACGCGGAGACCGGGGTGGCGGGGTTCACGGCGACCGCGGCCGTGGCCCCGAGCTCGGCGATGTTGCCCAGCGTGCGGTGCAGATGCGGGCAGGCCTCCGTGTGCACGATGAGGCGCTCGCAGCCGGCCTCGACGTAGCGGGCGGCGAGCTGGTCGGGCTCCTCGACCATCAGGTGGGCCTCGAAGGGCACGGCCACGTGGGGACGGAGCGAGGCGATGACGTCGGGGCCGAAGGTGAGGTTGGGGACGAAGCGGCCGTCCATCACGTCGAATTGGATGCGGTCGACCCCGGCCTCCTCGAGGGCGACGCACTCCTCGCCGAGGCGGGAGAAGTCGGCGGGCAGCACCGACGGGGCGATGAGGACGGGGCGATCGTCGGCCATGGTCCGAGGTTAGATGAGGTCCGACCGGGACCCGACCTTGGTACCTTCGACGGGTGCTCCGACCGCCGAGTGCCCTGCGCACCCTCGCGGCCGTGCTCATCGTGACCGGGGCGACGTCGGTGGGCTCGGTGGCGATGCCCACCTCCGCCCCGGCGTCGCCGGCAGGCCGGCAGGCGGACGGGCTCTCCGCCCAGGCCCCCGAGGCGCCCACGCCGCCCAGCCCGCTGGTGGGCGACTTCGACGGCGACGGGCGTGCGGACCAGCTCTGGTACGGGCCCGGTGGCTCACCCGACCACGCCTGGTACGGCAAGGCCAACCGGGGATTCGCGGGCCGGGCCGTCACCGTGGGGGGCACCTACGTCCCGCTCATCGGCGACTTCGGCGGCGACGGGCGCGACGACGTGCTCTGGTACGGGCCGGGCGGCGCGGCCGACTACCTCTGGCAGGGGACGGCGGGCCGCGGCTTCGTCGGGAGATCGGTGAGCGTGGCCGGGGTCTACGTGCCGCTCGTGGGCGACTTCGACGGTGACCGCCGCAGCGACGTGCTGTGGTACTCGGCCTCGGGACCCGACCGGCTCTGGTACGGCACCGCCTCCGGGTTCACCGCGGTGCCCGTCGCGGTCACCAGGCAGTACACCCCGGTCCTCGGCGACTTCGACGGCAACGGCACCACCGACATCCTCTGGTACGGACCGGGCACCGCCGGCGACTACCTGTGGCGGGGAACCTGGACGCGCCGTTTCGTGGGAGCGTCGATCAAGGTCAACGGCACCTACACCCCGGTGGTGGGCGACTTCGGCGGCGACGGCCCCCAAGACGTGTACTGGGACGGCCAGGCCGGCAGCGGCGTGTTGTGGAGCGGCCGGCGCAGTGGTGGGTTCGAGGGCGCCACCACCGCCACCGTCGGCGCCGCGGTGCCGGTGGCGGGCGACTACGACGGCGACGGCGCCGACGACCTGGTGTGGGACAACGCCGGGGTCGCGTCCGACCGGGTCTGGTACGGGTCCCCCGGGGGCTTCGCGCCCCGGGCCGTCAAGGTCGGGGGCACCTACGCGGCCCGTCCCGGGGACTACGACGGCGACGGCCGCGACGACCTCTTCTGGTACGCGGCCGGCGCAGCCCGAGACGCCCTGTGGTTCGCGGGGCCGGGACGGGCCTTCGCCGCCCGCCCGGCGATCCTCGACCCACTCCCGGGCGCCGACGCCCCCTTCCGACAGGACACGTGGGCCACGCAGTACGACCCCTACGGCTACATGGCGCACGCCTTCGGGCCCACGCCGCCCGACCAGTACGGACGCCAGTTCGGCTACTCCAACAGCCTCGAGGCCTTCGAGCACAATTTCGCCCGCGGTTTCCGGGTCTTCGAGGCCGACTGGGTGCGCCTCGCCGACGGCACGGTGCTCGCCGCCCACAACGGGACCGAACGCCGCTACGGCCTGCCTCCGGGAGTCACGTTCGACGAGGCGACGCGCGGCCAGCTCGACGCGACCTACACCGTGGGAGGAGGGAACGGGAACGAGGCGTCGACCTTCACCCCTGTGTTCGCCGCCGACCTGGTCGAGCTGCTGCGCACCCCCGCCTACGCCGATGCCTACGTGATCCTCGACACCAAGTTCGACCACGTCGAGATCGTGGCCGAGTTCGTGCGCCTCACCGCCGGGCGACCCGATCTCATGGATCGCCTCGTCCCCCATGTGGAGGGGCAGGCCGAGCTCGACCGCCTCCGCGCGATCTACCCCATCCGCAACTATGTGCTCGCCCTGTACCGCACCCAGGCGTGGAACCGCTTCGACGACCCTGAGGTCGTGCGCTTCGTGCGCAACAACCGGACGCCCGCGGTGATGATGTGGTGGAACACCAGGAACCGGGCGCTCTCCCTCTCCGCGAACATGGCCCAGCAGCGCAGGTACACCCCTACGTTCGCCGCGCAGCTCGAGGCGTCAGGGGCAGTGGTCTACGTGCACTCGCTGAGCGACACCGACATCATCTCGACGTTCGCGTCCAGGCGCGTCGGCGTGTACTCGAACGGTCCCTTCCCGCCCTTCACGACCGAGCCGGCGCCCATCGAGCCCCGGATCGAGAGCGGCCCGCTCGTCTGATCTGCGCTGATCATCCGTCCGCCCGGATCATCGACCCGGCGGCGGTTTGGCGTGGTGGTGGTGCGCCCCCTGGGATTCGAACCCAGAACCTGCGGATTAAGAGTCCGTTGCTCTGCCGTTGAGCTAGAGGCGCCGATGCGAGCCGCCCAGCATAGGCGGGTGGGGGCCCGGTCCCGCCAGACGTGGCCAGAAGCCGTCTCGACGGGACCGTGGAACCTCAGGGGCCGGCGTCGGCCGCCGGTGGCGGTGGAGGTGCCGGCGTCGGCCCCTTCGGTGCCTCGACCCCGGCCACGTCGACCACCGCGGCCGGTTCCGCCCCCGGTCCGTCACCGTCGACCGTGTCGCCGTCGGCCGGGTCGTTGCCGTCGCCGGCCGCGCCCGCCCCGTCGCCGCGGGCCAGGGACTGCATCAAGAGGGCGCCGACGCCGCCGAGGATGCCGGCATCCGAGCCCACCTGGATGTCGGGCACGATCTTCACGTTGCCCGCGGCGACCTCGCGCAGGGCCGCGACGAGGGCGGTCTGCTCGGCGCCGATGGCGCGCCTCTGGGCCTCGAAGCCCTTGGCCCGGGCGAGACCGAGGGCCTGCTCGGCGACGGCGGTGGCCTCACCGAGGGCCCGCGTGCGGGTGGCCTCGGCGTTACCGGTCGTGGTGATCACCGCCGCCTCGCCCTCGGCCCGGGCACTCGCCGCCTGGGCCCGGGAGCGCTCGATGTCGACCGACACGTTGGCCTGGGCCAGCTCGCTCTGCATGTCGGCGACGCCGCGCTGCTGCTCGAGGCTGACGCGCGCCTCCTGGGCGGCGCGCTGCTGGGCGAAGGTGGCCCGCTCCTGCGAGGCGATCTCCCGGCTGGTGAGCACCTCGACGAGGTCGGGAGGGAACACCACGTCCTGGATGTAGACGCCGCGGGTCTCGACCTCGTAGCGCGAGAGGTACGACTGGATGTAGCTCTCGGCCGCGGACTGCACCTCGTCGCGCTTCTCGATGAACTCGGTGGCGCCGAGGGTCTGGAGCTTGTTGCGGAAGTAGTTGCCCACGGCCGACTGGAGCACCTCGTTGACCAGGTTGGCCATGGTGCCGACCATCGAGATGACCTTCGGGGCCCGGGTGTCGGGGACGTGGATCTGCACCTGGAGGTCGATGCTGAAGGCGAAGGCCTCCTTGCTCTTCGCGTCGATGGGCGCCAGGCGGGCGTCGAGGCTGTGCGCCTCGCTCGTGACGTGCGACCAGTTCAGGGTCAGGATCGAGGTGGGGACGATCTCGGCCTCGTAGATGCGGGGGTTCAGCGTGTACTTGCCGGTGCGCAGCGGTTCGGACCAGATCCCCTGGTGGCCGGGCTTCACGATCGAGCCGAACTTGAACTCCTCGCCCGACGTGTCCTCGGTGGGCAGGCCGACGTAGGACTTGATGACCGCCACCTCGCCCTGGCGGACGACGAGCATCTCGCGGAGCTCGACCCGGACGAGGAACGGGTTCAGGAGGTACGAGCCGTACAGCAGCGGATCGTGCTGGAGGCCGATGCACCCGCCGTTGGCCAGGAACGCCTGGTAGTCCTGGTAGTTGTCGTGCAGGTCGTTCTTGGACCGAAGCACGGCCTGGATGACCTGGATGGGGGAGCCCCCGGTGGGCGAGGCCTCCATGGCGGTGACGTCGGCGAATCCCCCGATGCGGCTGGCGATGTCCCCGGACGGGGGCCCTTCCAGGGTGGTGACCACGCCGACGATGTCCCGGTCGCCCTGGGGGGTGATGTGCACCACCCGCAGGACCGCGGGGTCGACCTGGCGGATCGCCGCCAGGGTGGCGTCGGACACGACTTCGCCGAAGGTGGCGTCGCTGGTGAGGACGACGAAGCCGACGGGGTGGATCGGCGCCGTCGTGCCCGGCGGGAGGACCGGCCGCTGCACGCCCCGCTGACCGCCGTGGGACAGGAACGTGCGCACGTCGGCGAAGTTGCCGAACTCGGGACGGTACGCGGCTGACTTTGCGCCCGTGGGCAGCGCGGCGCCGACCTGGCCGATCACGAGGCCGACCTGGTTGGGCGGGACCTGCACCCATGGGAAGCGCCGGACCTTGTAGACCGGCCAGAACTTGAAGCGCAGGCCCGGCATGAGCAGGTCGGCCTGGTAGCCGGCTTCGCCGTTCAGGGCGACGAGTTGGCCGCCCTCCAGCTTCTTGCCGATGCGCTTGGTGACCAGGCCCACCTCGGAGGGGCCGATCGAGGTGAAGCTGCCGAGCACCACCAGCAAGAGGAAAAGGGCGATCCCGCCGATCACGGCCAGGAGGACCAGGGTCATGTGCACGCCTCTCGTTTCCCGGGCCGGGGTGGCCCGAACACGGCGCGGCGCCGTGTCGGCTCAGCCGGCGAAGACGTCGTCCTCGGCCAACTTAGCGAAGCCGAGGTGCAGGCGACCCCGGATTGGCTCGCCGTCCCGGCACACGTCGACGCGAGCGCCGGGGACGAGCACGGGAGCGAACGCCGGGTCGCCCTCGGCCTCGGTCGGCGTGCCGTTCGTGAGCGCGCCCACCTGCACCAGGTCGTGCGACTCGATGCGCTCCGAGCGCCAGGTCCGCTCGTCGTAGTCGCCGGTGACGAAGTACCCGCGGCTCGGGTCGAACACGTCCTCGACGACGCGGAGGGCTCCATCGCGGTCGCCTTCGGCCCGCAGCACGAGGCGGCGGACGCACGTGGTCGAACCACTGCCCCGGCGCACCGCCGCGGCGACCTCGGGCTCTCGGAACAGACCGAGGGTGAGTGCCGTGCCGGCAGGAAGCAGCCGGGTGTCGAGCAGCCCGTCGGTGCGGGCCTGGATCGCCAGCGCGTGGTGCGTGGCCGTGCGTCGGGCCTGCTCCCGCCGGGCGGCACGCTCGAGCTGGAGGTACCCACGGACCTCCTCGTCGCCGAAGACCCGCTCGATCACCTCCCACTGGCGCTCGGGCGCCAACCGGTCGAACACGGCCCGGGCGACCCGCTCGCGCTCTTCGAGGGGGAACCGGTCGATGGCCGCCACGATCGACTCGGCGCCGGCGTCGTCGTCGGCCGCCACCCGTTCCACTTCACGTCGGATCTCCCTGGCCAGCGCGAGGTACGGCTCCAGCTCGTCCAGCTCGGCGAGGCGCCGGGCGACCTCCTCGCGGCCGGCAGCGGTGCGGGGCAGCGGGTCCGTGGTCACCGCGCCATCCTCGCAGTCCGAGGCCGGCGGCGGCGTCCGGCTCTGGATCAGTAGCGCTCGACGTCCACGCCGCGCCCGAGGGCGACGTCGACCCCCACCCGGCCGTATAAGAGCACCTCCCGCCACCGGTCGAGCCAGTTCCGCAGCGCCCGCCGGCTCACCGCCTTGCGGAGTGGCAGGTAGTCGTACTCGTAGAGGTTGAACGTGAGGTTGAGCACCTGGACCGTGCGCTTGTGGGCGCTGGGCATGCGGTACCGCACCCGCTTCGAGATCGGCAGATGGGAGAAGAGGTCGAGTTCGATGCACTGCTGGAACACGTGGGTGGCCACGTGCACCTGCACGGGATGGCGCCGGTCGTCGACGTCGTCGAGGCGGGTGACCGAGCCCGTGGCGAGGTCGACCGACAGGAGGTCGCGACGGTCGCCGGCGGCGAGGACGTACACGATGGGCCGGCTCCGGAAGAAGCGGCGCAGCGGGTAGGGGAGCGCGGCGCTGAACCGGGCGAAGTACCGCCGCACCTCCTCCTCGTCGAGGGTGGCGGCCTCCTCCTCGACGTAGGTGGCCTCCAGCCGGTCGGCGACGTCGCGCCCGTACTGCTCGAGGTGCGCCTCACGCTGGGTGAACCAGTCGTTCGGGGCGACGGCGAAGCCCTCGTGGCTGGACCACGAGTCCCCGGAGACGAGCACGTGGGCCTCGGGACGGGTGAGGGCACGGGTCGACATCTCGTCGAGCACCATCTGCGGCGTCTTGATGGTGCCGTTGAGGCCGACGACCTCGCGGTGCAAGAAGCAGTGGTTCGAGGCGAAGGGGATGGCGTGGCGGGCGCCGCTGCGCACCGCGAAGTCGACGAAGGACCGGACGTAGCGCGACTCGTCGTCGACGGCCTCGTCAGGGTCGTCGGTGATCTCGAAGCAGAGGCGACCGTTGGCCGAGCTGTGGCTCCGGAACACGAAGTCGATGTCCGGGTGGCGGTCCAGCACCTGTCGGAGCGGCCGGCCCATCAGCTTGGCGTCGGTCACGTTGAACAAGGTGACCCCCTCGCTCTCGATGACCAGGGCACTGTCGAGGAAGGGGCCGAACTGGTACGAGGTGACCGCGAAGTCGGGCCCCAGCTCGACCCGCCGGCCGTGACGGAGCTCGCGGACGTCGGTGAAGCCGAGCCACTCCAGATCCCGCCGCATCCGGTCGTGGTGGCCGCGGGGCACGAGGACCGGCGTGTCGAGCGGGAAGCGTCGGAGGGAGACGCCGTGGAAGTGGTCCCAGTGGATGTGGCTGAGGGAGATGGCCGACGGCCGCAGCGACTCGACCAGCTCGGGGCTCGGCGGGGGGTAGTTCCACCACGAGCGCCAGTAGCACGACCCGACGAGCCAGGGGTCGCACAACAGCTCGGTGCCGCCGCCCCGCACCACGAGACCGGCGTGCGAGAGCACGGTGAAGTCCATCCGGGGCGAGGCTAGCAACGCCCCTGGCGGCGGCCGCCCGCCGCCGTCATCGTCACCTCGTGGCGGCGATGACGGTGTCGGCGAACTGGCGGAGGGCGTCGAGCTTCGGCTGCAGGTCGGTGTCGGGCATCGTGTACGGGTCGCGGAAGCCCACGATCACGTCGGTCACGCCGAGGTCCTCGAGGCGCTTCACGCCGTCGGCCGAGTAGCCGTCGAGGGAGATCACGTGCACCTCGAAGGGGGCATCGGTGCGGCCGTACTCGGCTCGCAGTTCGTGCAGCCTGTCCAGGTGGGTGCCGAGGTCGGACCCGTCGCCCATGCCGGCGTGCATCCAGCCGTCGCCGACCCGGGCCGCCCGCCGGAGCGCGGCGTCGGTCTGCCCGCCGACCAGCAGCGGGATGGGCTCGGTCGGGGCGGGCGTGATCTTCACCGCGGGCAGGTCGTAGTGGTCGCCGTGGTACTCGAAGAACTCGCCGGTCCAGAGGCCGCGCATGATGTCGATCATCTCGTCCATGCGCTTGCCCCGGGCCCGCCACTCGGTGCCGGTGACCACGAAGTCCTCCGGCCACGGGCTCAGCCCGACCCCGAAGCCGAAGCGGTTGCCCGACAGGACGGCGACGGACGCCGCCTGCTTCGCGACCAGCACCGGCTGGCGGATGGGCAGCTTCACGACGAACGTGTGGAAGCGCAGCCGCGTGGTGACCGCGGCCAGCGCGGGGATGAGCACGAAGGGCTCGATGAAGGGCTTGCCGTCGAGGAACTCACGGTCGCCGTCCGCGGTGTACGGGTAGGTCGAGTCGGAGTCCCGCGGGTAGCAGATCGAGTCGGGGATCACCATGGCGTCCCACCCCGCGTCGTCGGCGGCCTGGGCGAGGGGGGCGTAGTGCGACACGTCGCACATGGCCTCGGCGTAGGAGAAGCGCATGGGGCCTGTCTAGTGCGTCGGGTCCACGAGGGCCCGCGCCGGCCCGCACCGCGCCATCGGCGCCCCCGGCAGGATTCGAACCTGCGACCTTGTCATTAGAAGTGACCTGCTCTGATCCGCTGAGCTACGGGGGCGGGAAGCGACCATCCCGCGCCGCTGACCGGCTCCCGACGATACTGGTGGCCGGCGGACGGCGATACTGGAGGCGCGGCGCGGCGAACGCCACGCACGAGAGGGAGTAGTTGTGCGCAAGACCCTGCAGTTGACGATCCTCGCGGTTGTCGTCGCGTGTGGCGCCGTCGGTGCCCCCGCGTCGGCCCAGGAACCGGTGCCTGGCGAGACGCCGGTGACCACCGCCGCCCCAGTGCCGGTCGAGGTGCCGGCGACCACCGCGGTCCCGGTCGTTCCCGAGGGGCCGGCGACCACCACGGCCCCTCCGACCACCGCCCCGGCGACCACCATGCCGGCGACGCCGCCGGCGGAGTCGGCGACGGCCGATCCCGAGGTCGTCGTCCCCACGCCCGTGCCCACCGACTCGCGCCCGGTCACCGGCAACTTCAACGGCAGCGGCCGCGACATCATCTTCTGGTACAGCCCGGGCACCGTCGACCGTCGCTGGCAGGGCAAGGCCGACCGCGGCTTCGCGGAGATGGAGCCGTCGGTCGCCGGCGGCGACTACAAGCCCTTCACCGGTGACTTCAACGGCGACCGTCGCTCGGACATCTTCTTCTACGGCCCCGGGGCGGCCGGGGACTTCATCTGGTACGGCCGCACGGACAACGCCTACGACCAGATGGCGGTCGCGGTCCCCGGCTCGTACGTGGCGGCCCTCCCTGGTGACTACAACGGCGACGGCCGCACCGACATCGTCTGGTACAAGCCGGGTCAGACCGCCATGTGGCGCTCCAACGCCGACCGCACGTTCACCGTCGCGCCCCTCGGCGTCACCAACACCTACGCCCCGTTCGTGGGCGACCTCAACGGCGACCGCCGGGCGGACATCTTCTGGTACAAGGGCGGCTCGACCGACGACTGGATCTGGTACGGCGAGACCAACTACGACTTCCGCCGCATGCGGCTCGAGGTG
Organism: Acidimicrobiales bacterium; assembly: GCA_016794585.1. Classification (NCBI taxonomy): domain Bacteria; kingdom Bacillati; phylum Actinomycetota; class Acidimicrobiia; order Acidimicrobiales; species Acidimicrobiales bacterium. The sequence continues at coordinate 237,156 of JAEUJM010000043.1, read as the reverse complement.
GACGGCCACTACGACCACCCGCTCCCGGGCGACTACGACGGCAACGGTCGCACCGACATCCTCTGGTACAAGAAGGGTGGCGCCCAGGACTACGTCTGGTGGTCGACCTCGGCGGGCTTCACCAGCAAGAAGATCACCGTCAGCGGCACGTACAAGCCCTTCGTCGGCGACTTCGACGGCGACCGGCGGTCCGACATCTTCTGGTGGGGCCCCGGTGCCGAGCAGGACCGCACCTGGTTCGGCCAGACGAACCGCACCTTCAAGCTGGGTCCGATCTTCCACGCCTGAACCGGGCCGGCGGCGCGTGATTAGCATCGCCCGGTGGCCGTGACCGCGCCCGTCGTCGACCGACGGATCGAACCGGGTGCGCCGGTCGCCGACGAGTCGCCGCGAGCCGCCCCGTGGGGGATGTGGGGACGCGTGCGCAGCGGCGACCTGCGGCCGGTGGCCGACCTGCTGCTGTTGCTCACGTTCGCGCTGACGCCCGTGCAGCTCGAGCGGATCGGGCCGCACATCACGCTGGCCGACGTCAGCCTCGTGCTGGCGGGCCTCGCGGTGGTGCTCTCCGCACACCGGTGGCGGTCGATCGACTCGATCATCCGGCCCCGGTTGGCGCTCGGTCTGGCGCTGATGGCCGCCGGGGGGGTCCTCGGCCTGCTCTTCGCCGGCGCCGACGCGACCAGTCCCATCATCCCGGGTGCGTCCGAGGCGCTCTCCGACTTCGCCCGTGAGGCGTATTCGCCGACGTCGGCGAGCAGCGTCGAGCTGCTGGCACGGCTCGCCGGGGTGGCGGTGCTCTGCTTCGTGGTGCTCCTCGGCGCCGACCCGAGCACCCGGCTCCTGCGCCGCTGCGCCTCGGTGTATGTGGTCTCGGCGTCGGTGTCTTCGGTCATCGGCACCGTGGCGGCCTCCTCCTCGCACTACTTCGCCGACTTCGAGAGCGGCGTGGGCAGGGCCACGGGGCTCGCCGGCAACGCCAACATCTTCGGTGTCGTCACCGCCATCGGCGCGGTGTTCGCCGCGGTGCTGGCCACGCTTGCTCACGACCGCCGCGCCCGAGCGCTGTACACCGTGGCCGTCGTCGTGCAGGTCCTCGGCATCGCCTACTCGGGGTCACGGGGGGCGATGGTCGGTGTCGCCGTCGGTCTCGTCCTCGTGGCCGTGCGCCTCGTGCGCACGGGTCACCAACGCGTCGTGGCCGGTGCAGCCGCGGTCGGCCTGCTCTTCGTGGTCGTCACCGTCAGCGGCCTCGTGCGGGTCCCCACCATCGACCGCCTCCTCCTGCGGACCGACACCACGGCGAGCGCGCTCAGCGTCGAATCGACCGACGTCCGCATCGAGCTGTTCAACCGGGCGCTCGACGACCGCGGCATGGAAAGCCTCCTCGTCGGCTCCGGCCTCCGCGAGCAGCCCGCCACCTCGGTCCACAACGGCCACTTCGAGGTCTGGCTGGGGCTCGGCGCGCTGGGCATCGTGGGTTGGCTCGTCGTCTGCGCGCTCACCTGCGCGCCGGCACTGCGCACCGCCTGGCGGCGTGATCGCCTCGACGAGCGCGAAGGGGTGCGCTTCGCGTTCAGCGCCGGGTTCGTGGCCTTCGTCGTCACGGCGCTCACGGTCAACAACATCTGGAACCGCTACCTCTGGCTCATCGTCGCGGTGGTGGCCTACCTGGGGATGGCGCGGCCGCCGGGAGCCGCGTGGCCCGCGGATCCGGTGCGCCGCCGCAATCGCATCGCACAGCTGATGACGCTGTCGTTCTTCCTCATGCCCCTCGTCAGTCTCCGGGTGACCAAGACCGTCGCCGGAGCGGACGTGCCCCTCGCGCTCGCCGCCGGCCTCGCCGTGCTCTGGGGGCCGTTCGGGCGGTCGCCCTGGCGGCTCGCACCCTGGCTCCTGCGCGCCGGTGCCGTGCTCCTCGCCGTGGGCTCCGTGGTGAGCCTGGCGTTCTCCGACACCCCGATCGACAGCGCCGTGCTCCACGGGCGCCTGCTGACCACGATGGTGATGGCCTGGGTCCTCCTGGCCTGGTGGGACCCCGACTGGCGGACGGTGCGCCGCCTGCTCCAGGCCTTCATCACCGGCGCCGCGCTGTCCGCCGGCCTCGGGGCCTTCGCCTCGATCACCAAGCTCTCGTTCACCGAGCCCTGGCGTGACGTGGCCAACACCACCGACCGGGCGACCGGGCTGACCGGCAACGCGAACCACCTCGGGGTGTACTGCGCCCTCGCGCTGGTGATGGCCTGCGTGCTCGCCGCGCACGAGCGGCGCTGGCGCTGGTACGCCGTCGCCATCGTCCCGCTCGTCGGCGGCATGCTCTGGAGCGGGTCGCGCAGCGCCGTCGTGGCGGTCGTCGTCGCGCTGATGTTCCTGGCCGTCAAGGTCGTCCGCATGGGCAAGGGCCGGTGGGTCGCCGGGGTGGGCGGCGTGGCCCTGATCGTCTTCGCGCTCGGGTTCGCCAGCCTCGTGCGGCTCCCGGTGGTCGACCGCCTGCTCCTGCGGACGGACACGGCGGCCAGCCAGTTCTCCGAGACCTCGACCGACGCCCGGTTCAACCTCGCACGCGACCGCCTGGACCAGGCCGGGGACCACGCCCTGATCGTCGGTGACGGGATGGTGAACCGCTCCACGACCGGGCCCCACAGCGGGCACCTGGAGATCTGGGTCGGGCTGGGCGCCATCGGGCTCGCCGGTTGGCTCCTCGTCGCGCTGTCGACCGTGCGTCCCGCGTTCCGCCTGACCTGGGCACGCCGCCGGCTCGCGGGTCACGACCTCGTCCTCTACGCGGTGACCCTCACGTTCGTGGCCCACATGGTCCTCGCGTCGTTCCTCGAGCACATCTGGACCCGCTACATCTGGCTGCTGGTCGGGCTCAGCGCCGTGCTGGCCTCGCCCCCCGACGACGATGCGGTCGACGCCGTCGCGCCGGACGGGGACCGCGAGGCGGCTCCGGTCTGAGCCCGCCGCGTGGGCGGTGGCGGTGGAGCGGGTGACGGGAATCGAACCCGCGTCATCAGGATGGAAGCCTGAGGCTCTGCCATTGAGCTACACCCGCGAGGACCCGCGACGGTAGTCGAGGGCCGACGTCGGGGAGGCGGGACTTGAACCCGCGACCCCCTGCTCCCAAAGCAGGTGCGCTACCTGGCTGCGCTACTCCCCGTCGCCGACAACCGTAGCGAGATGGCGTGGGCGAACAGGACGGACCGTTACACTCAGCCGCCTGTGAAGACGAGCGTCGAGACCCTCGAGGGCAACAAGGTCAAGCTTTCCGTCGAAGTCGACGAGGCTGAATTCGAAACGGCGGTGGACTCGGCGTTCAAGCGCATCGCCAACGAGATCAAGATCCCCGGCTTCCGGCCGGGGAAGGCCCCCCGCAAGCTCCTGGAGGCTCGTCTGGGCACGGGCGTGGCCCGCGAGGAGGCCCTGCGGGAGGCGCTTCCCGGCTACTACGCCGAGGCCGTGCGCGAGCACGAGGTCGACGTCATCGCCGCCCCCGAGATCGACATCACCGACGGTGAGGAGGCCGGGCCGGTGGCCTTCGACGCCGTCGTCGAGGTCCGCCCGCAGATCACCCTCGAGGGCTACGCCGGGCTCGAGGTCGAGATCCCCTCGCCGGTCCCGACCGACGAGGAGATCGACGCCCAGGTCGAGCGCCTGCGCGAGCAGTTCGGCGAGCTCGAGACCGTCGAGCGGCCGGCCCGCGAAGGCGACCACGTCCGCATCGACATCGCCGGTTCGGTCGGTGGCGAGGCCGTCGAGGGCCTGACCGCCGACGACTACCTCTACCCCCTCGGCAGCGAGGGCATCGTCCCCGAGATCGACGCCCAGCTCACCGGGGCCAAGGTCGGGGACATCCTGGAGTTCGACGCCGAGCACCCCGACCCCGACGAGGACGGCGGTCTGCACTTCCGGGTCCTCGTCAAGGAGGTCAAGGAGAAGGTCCTGCCCGAGGTCACCGACGAGTGGGCCAACGAGGCCTCCGAGTTCGAGACCGTCGCCGAGCTGCGGGCCGACTACGTCGACCGCATGACCCGGGTCCGGGCCGCTCAGGCCGCGATGGCCGCGCAGGCCCGTACCGCCGAGGCCCTCGCCGAGCTCGTCGAGCTCGAGCTGCCCGAGGCGATGGTCCAGGCCGAGATGCAGGACCAGCTCCAGAACCTCGCCATGCGCCTCCAGGCCCAGGGGATGGACCTCGAGCAGTACGCCGCCATCACCGGGCAGGATCCAGAGTCGATGCTCGCCGAGCTGCGCGACGGGGCGGTACAGGCCGTGAAGATCGACCTCGGCCTGCGGGCCATCGCCGAGGCCGAGGGCCTCGACGCCACCGACGAGGAGCTCGAGGCCGAGTACGAGCGTCTCGCAGAGCGCTTCAACGAGTCCGTCGAGGACGTGCGCCATCAGTTCGAGCACCACGCCGGCACCGCCGGGCTGCGCGCCGACCTGCGCAAGCGGGCCGCACTCGAGTGGCTCGTCGAGCAGGTCACCCTCGTCGACGGCGACGGCAACCCCGTCGACCGTGCCGCCCTCGAGCCGCCTGCCGAGAACGACGACGCCGACGCCACCGACGACACCGAGAAGGACGACGAGGGCGAGACGACCGCGAGCGCCACCACCGAGTCCGAACCCAGCGACGCCGAGCCCGAACCCACCGACGCCGAGCCCACAGAACAGGACGCCCCCTGATGGAGCCCATCCGCAACTACCTCGTCCCGACCGTCGTCGAGCAGACGAACCGTGGCGAGCGTGCCTTCGACCTCTACTCGCGCCTGCTCAAGGAGAACATCATCTTCCTGGGCACGCCCATCGACGACACGGTCGCCAACCTCATCTGCGCGCAGCTCCTGCACCTCGAGTCGGAGAACCCCGACAAGGACATCAACATCTACATCAACAGCCCGGGCGGCGACATCACCGCCCTGCTGGCGATCTACGACACGATGTCGTACGTCAAGCCCGACATCACCACCATCTGCTTCGGCCAGGCCGCTTCGGCCGCCGCGGTGCTCCTCGCCGCCGGGACCAAGGGCAAGCGCATGGCCCTGCCGCACTCCCGGGTGCTGCTGCACCAGCCCTACGGCCAGGCCGGTGGCCAGGTGTCCGACATCGAGCTGGTGGCCCGCGAGATCCTTCGCATGCGCACCACCCTCGAGACGATCCTGGCCGGTTGCACGGGCCAGCCCGTCGAGAAGATCAACGTCGACACCGACCGTGACTTCGTGATGTCCGCGCAGGAAGCCAAGGAGTACGGCATCATCGATGAGGTGATCTCCGCCCGGGACCTGGTCGACACCAGCGGCCCGATCCAGGCGGTCAGCTCGTAGGGTCGACAGAGCGCACCGGGGGAAGGGACTGACGTGGCCAAGTTCGGAGACGGGGGCGAGCTCCTCAAGTGCTCGTTCTGCGGCAAGTCGCAGAAGCAGGTCAAGAAGCTCATCGCGGGCCCGGGCGTCTACATCTGCGACGAGTGCATCGATCTGTGCAACGAGATCATCGAAGAGGAGCTCTCCGAGACCTCCGAGCTGCGCTTCGACGAGCTGCCGAAGCCCCGCGAGATCTACCAGTTCCTGAACGACTACATCATCGGCCAGGAACAGGCGAAGAAGATCCTGTCCGTCGCCGTCTACAACCACTACAAGCGCGTCCAGCTCGAGGGTGCCGGCAAGGGCGAGGACGACGTCGAGTTGGCGAAGTCCAACATCATGCTGATCGGGCCCACGGGCTGCGGCAAGACGTTGCTGGCCCAGACCCTGGCGCGGATGCTCAACGTCCCCTTCGCCATCGCCGACGCGACCGCGCTCACCGAGGCGGGCTACGTCGGCGAGGACGTCGAGAACATCCTCCTCAAGCTGATCCAGGCCGCGGACTACGACGTCAAGAAGGCCGAGACCGGCATCATCTACATCGACGAGATCGACAAGATCGCCCGCAAGAGCGAGAACCCGTCGATCACCCGTGACGTCTCGGGCGAGGGTGTGCAGCAGGCCCTGCTCAAGATCCTGGAGGGCACCACCGCGTCGGTGCCGCCGCAGGGGGGTCGCAAGCACCCCCACCAGGAGTTCATCCAGATCGACACCACGAACATCCTGTTCATCTGCGGTGGTGCGTTCGCCGGCATCGAGAAGATCATCGAGGCCCGGGCCGGGAACAAGGGCGTCGGCTTCGGGGCCGACATCCGCCAGTCCAACGAGAAGGACCTCGGGGCCATCTTCACCCAGGTCCTCCCCGAGGACCTGCTGAAGTTCGGCCTCATCCCCGAGTTCATCGGCCGCCTCCCCGTGGTCGGGGCGGTCGCCAACCTGGACCGCGAAGCCCTCATCCGCATCCTCGTCGAGCCCCGCAACGCGCTGGTCAAGCAGTACCGCAAGTTCTTCGAGTTCGAAGACGTCGAGCTCGAGTTCACCGACGACGCCCTCGACGCAGTCGCCGACCAGGCCCTCAAGCGGGGGACCGGTGCCCGCGGCCTGCGCTCGATCATCGAGGAGGTCCTCCTCAACGTGATGTACGACCTCCCCAGCCGGGGTGACGTCGGCAAGTGCGTGATCGACGGCGCGGTGGTGAACGAGAAGGTCAACCCCACGCTCGTGCCGCGGGGCGAGCCGACCCACCAGCCGCGCCCGCGCCGCGCCGCTTCCTGATCCCGACCCTGCGGTGAGCCGACTCGTGCAGGGCCTCGTGGTCGGCGCCGTGGTGGGCGCCGCGGTGGCCGTGGCCCAGACCGTGCGCCGCGAAGAGGACCCGGCCGAGCTGGTGGCCCGCCAGGCGACCCGTGGGGCCGTGCAGGGCGGCGCCGTCGGGCTCGCGGTGGGGATGGCGGCCGCCTGGCGCCAACAGCGCCGCGCCCGCCGCCTCGGCGCACCCACCGCCGAGGGCGGGTGACGACTCGGTGGAGCTGACCACCGCGCTCGAGTACCTCCACGGCCACGTCAACCGGGAAGCCACCGCAGGACGCATCGAAGGTCTGTCCCTCGACCGCATCCGCGCCGTGCTGGCCGCGCTCGGCGACCCCCAGCGCGACGTGCCGGTGGTGCATGTCACCGGCACCAACGGCAAGGGCTCGACCGTGCGGATGGTGGCCGCGCTGCTCCAGGCCCTGGGCTTGAGCGTCGGCAGCTACACGAGCCCCCACCTGGAGCGCCTCAACGAACGCCTCCGGTGGGACGGCCGCCCCGTCGACGACGAGACGCTGGCCGAGCTCCTGGCCGATGTGGCCCGGGTCGAGCCGTTGCTGGAAGCCGCCGTCGGCCCGCCCTCGTACTTCGAGATCCTCACCGCGGCGGCCTACAAGTGGTTCGCCGACGTGGCCGTCGACGTCGCCGTGGTCGAGGTCGGCTTGCTGGGTCGCTACGACGCCACCAACGCCGGTGACGGGGCGGTGGCCGTGATCACCAACGTGGGCCTTGACCACACCGACGGCGGTCCCGGCTGGCGGGCGGCGATCGCGGAGGAGAAGGCCGGCATCGTGAAGCCGGGCGCCACCCTGGTGCTGGGGGAGACCGACCCGGACCTCGCCCCGATCTTCGCGGCTGCCGGCGCCGGCGAGGTCTGGCGCCGCGACGAGGACTTCGGCTGCCTGGCCAACCAACTGGCCATCGGCGGCCGCCTGATCGACGTGCGCACCCCCGGTGCCACCTACGACCAGCTCTTCCTGCCCCTGCACGGCGCCCACCAGGGGGACAACGCGGCGATCGCGTTGGCCGCGACCGAGGCCTTCGTCGGACGCCCGCTCGACGAGGACGTCGTCACCGAGGCGCTGGCCGGCGTCGTGGTCCCGGGCCGGTTCGAGGTGGTGGGCCACCAGCCCCTCGTCGTCCTCGACGGCGCCCACAATCCGGACGGGGCGTCCTCGCTGGCAGCCACCTTGACCGAAGGGTTCGCCTCCGCCGGCCGGCGCCACTTCGTTCTGGGCTTCCTCGACGGCCGCGACGCCGTCGAGATGCTGCGCGCCCTCGGCGTCGGTGCCGACGACGAGCTCGTCGTGTGCACGCCGGACTCGCCGCGCGCCCAGCCGGCCTCGGTCGTGGTCGAGGCCGCCGCCACCCTCGGCCTCCGTGGCCGGCGCATCGAGACGGTCGCTCACGCCCTCGACGAGGTGCTCGGGCGCGCCGGGCCCGACGACGTCGTGGTCGTCGCCGGCTCGCTCTACGTGGTCGGCGCCGCCCGATCGTGGTGCCGCGCCCGGGGCCTCGTCGCCGAACGCGACTGACGCCTTCGCCCCCGATCGTCCGATCGCCGGGCGCCGTGAAACCTCAACTCCGACCACGCACCGGCCGATGCTGCCGTGGGGGCCGTCTGGCTGCTCTGGGAGGTCATGAGGTTGCTGTCACGTCTGAAGATCCGCACTCGGCTGGCCCTCATGATGGCCGTGCCCCTCCTCGCGGTCACCGGCGTGGCCGTGCTGGGCTTCCAGACGATGCAGGCGGTCAAGGTCGAAGGCCCCTCCTACGCCGACATCATCGAGACCAAGGAGCTCGTGAGCGACGTCACGGCCCCGCCCGAGTTTCTGGTGGAGAGCTTCCTGGTCGTGCGCCAGCTCGCCACGGAGACCGATCCCGGTCGGGTGGCGGTGCTCACCGAGCGCCTCGAGGGACTCCAGGCGAAGTACGAGGAGCGCCACGACTTCTGGGAGGAGCGGCTCGGTGACGAGCCCTCGCTTCGGTTCGCGCTCCTCTCCGACTCGTACGCGCCGGCCCAGGAGTTCTGGGACGTCGTCGACGAGGACTTCCTGCCTGCGGTCGCCGACGGCGACACCGAAGAGGCCCAGCGTCTGGTCGAGGGGCCGCTGCAGAGCGCCTACGAGCGACACGACGACGCCGTCGGCCGTGTGACCCGCCTGGCCGCCGCGCACGAGGCCGAGGTGCAGGCCGAGACCTCCGCCCTCATCGAGCGTCGGACCGACATGCTCGTGATCTTCGTGGCCGTGGTGGCGGTCCTGGCCGTCGTCCTCGCCGCCCTGGTGGTCCGGTCGATCCGCCGTCCCCTGAATGCACTCGAGCGCAACCTGCCCCGTGTGGCCGAGGAGCTCCGGTCCGCCGACCTCGTCGACGGAGCCCCCGATCTCGAACTGGCGCCGGCCATGGGACACGACGAGCTCGCCCACGCCACCGAGGCCTTCAACTCGGTGGTGCGGACCGCCGTCGATCTCGCCGCCGAGCAGGCCCGCATCCAGCGAGACGTGTCCGAGACCTACCTGCACCTGGGCCGGCGGAACCAGAACCTGCTGCGACGCATGCTCTCGTTCGTGTCCGACCTCGAGCAGAACGAGCGTGACGCCGAGGCGCTCGACCACCTGTTCCGCCTGGACCACCTCGCCACCCGCATGCGGCGCAACGCCGAGAGCCTGCTCGTGCTGGCCGGCGCCGAGCCCGCTCGGACCTGGTCGACGCCCGTGCCCATGATCGACGTCGTGCGCGCCGCGATCTCCGAGATCGAGGACTTCGGCCGCATCGATCTCGCCGGCCTCGAGCCCGCCGCGGTGCTCGGCACGGCGGCGGCCGACGTGACCCACCTCCTCGCCGAGCTGCTCGAGAACGCCGCGCTCTTCTCTCCGCCGTCGACCCAGGTGGAGGTCCACGGCCGGCGGCGCGAGGACGGCTACGTCCTGTCCATCGTCGACCACGGGCTCGGGATGACGGCCGAGCAGATGGCCGAGGCCCAGCTGCGGGTCAGCGGTGGCGACGACGGCTCGCGGGCGAAGATGCTGGGCCTCCACGTCGTCGGCCGCCTCGCCGCCCGCCACGACCTCCACGTGCAGCTCGCCGACAACCCGAGTGGGGGCACCGTGGCGCTGGTGTGGCTGCCCTTCGGCCTCGTCGGCCCCCTTCCGGGCCAGGCCACCCCGGCGCGGTCGGCGCCCGCGCCGGCGTCACCGACCACGGCGGGTGCCGCGGTGGGGGACCGGGCCCCGGAGGCCGTCGCCGGGCCGCGAGACCGCACTCCCGCCATGGCCGGTGCGGTGGCGACGCCGTCGACCTCCTCGACCACCTCGACCGCCACGCACGCGGCGGGTGAGGCGCCGCCGTCCGCGGGAGTGCGGCTCCCGACGTTGGTCCCCCCGGCCCCGCTCCGTGCCGACCCGCCCGCGGCCCCCACCGTGGCGCCCGGGCCGACCGCGTCGGCACCGGACCGTCTCTCGGGCGCCCCGGCGGGCGCGACGCTGCGCTCGCGACGGGGCACAGGCGCGAACGGTGACCAGGCGAACGGCGTCGGCGGCCACTCGACATCCCCGTCCGCCGCACCTGCGCCCGCCCCCACCCCTCCGGGCGGGGCCGGCTCGCCGGGCGCCACCCGACGCTCGCCCGACGAGGTCCGCTCCAACCTGGCCCGCCTCCAGGCCGGCGTCCGTCAGGCCCGCCACGATCGTCCGAGCCCGGACGAAGGAGGCCCCCGGTGACGTCCACCCTGAGCGAGCAGGTGCGCAACATCAGCTGGCTGCTGTCGAACTTCGTCGACAGCACCGCCGAGGTGGAGGAGGCGATCGCCGTCTCCTCGGACGGCCTGCTCATGGCCATGTCGTCCAACCTGGACCGCTCGGCGGCCGACCAGCTCGCGGCCATCGTGTCCGGGCTGCGGAGCCTGGCCGACGGCGCCGCGCGGGTGACCGGGCGGGGTGGCCTGAGCCAGGCCATCGTCGAGATGACCGACGGGTACCTGTTCGTCACCGCCATCAGCGGTGGGTCGTGCCTGGGCGTGGTCGCGGGCCCGTCTTGCGACCTGGGGGCGGTGGGCTACGGCACCACGCTGCTCGTCGAACGGGTGGGCTCCTCCCTGACCCCCGAGCTCATCGCCGAGCTGAAGGGGGCCCTGGCCAGATGAGCGACGGCCACCCCGGTGCGCGTCCCATGCCCTCGAGGGCGGCAGCCGAGACCGGCGCGGGCGAGCACGGGGTCCGGCCCTACCTGATCACGAAGGGCCGCACCCGCTCGGCGCAGCTCGCCGGCGGGTTCGAGACCCTGGTGGTGATCACGGAACTGGGCCGCGAGCGCCTCGGGCAGATCGGCCCGGAGCACAGCGGCCTGTTGCACCGGGCGACGTCCCCCATCTCCGTCGCCGAGTTGTCGGCACGCCTCGTGCTGCCACTGGGCGTCGTGCAGGTCCTGGCCGGCGATCTGGTGGGCGGCGGGCTCCTCGCCCAGCACGCCGCGGCGGCCGGCACCGCCACCGACCCCGACCTGCTGCGACGGGTCATCACCGCGTTCGAGAAGATCTGAGGAGCCATGGCCGAGACCCACCCCCTTCCCATCAAGCTGGTGGTCGCCGGCGGTTTCGGTGTCGGCAAGACCACCCTGGTGGGCGCCGTGTCCGAGATCGAGCCGCTCACCACCGAGGCGGCCATGACGACCGTCGCCGCCCAGGTCGACGACCTCGGCGACGTCACGGGCAAGACCACGACCACCGTGGCGATGGACTTCGGCCGCATCACCCTCGACGGCGGGCTCGTGATGTACCTCTTCGGCACCCCGGGCCAGGACCGCTTCGGGTTCATGTGGGACGACCTCGTGATCGGGGCCCTCGGGGCCCTGGTGCTCATCGACAGCCGCCGCTTCGACGACTGCTTCCCGGCCGTCGACTACTTCGAGTCCCGGGACATCCCGTTCGTGGCGGCGGTCAACCAGTTCGACGGCGTGGCCCACCACAGCCTGCGCGACGTCGCGACCGCGCTGGACGTGAAGCCCGACGTGCCCGTGATCGCCATCGACGCCCGGGACCGCGAGTCGGTGAAGGAGTCCATCCTCGTGCTCCTGAACCACGCCCTCGACCGGGCGACCGGCACCATGGCCTTCGTCTGAGGCCCTGACCGCCGACCGGGCGCCGGCACCGGCCCCGGAGAGTTCCCCGGCATTCGCCCGGTGAACTCCTTGATCGCGGGGCCCGAACGGTCGATACGTGGGTCGTATGGGTTCGCTCCGGAGGTGGTGGCGCCGTGGAGGCGCAGAGCGTGGGGCGACCGGCGTCGAGTACGCCTTGATCGCGGCGCTGCTCCTGTTCGCCTCGCTCGGGGCCATCCAGGCCCTCGAGCGCAACGCCGACGACTACTACGACGACACCAGCAGCCGCATCGGCGCGCTACCGGGCACCGACGGGGCGTCGCCCACGGGGACGTCCATCCCCGGCGGCTCGTCGACCTCGACCACCGCAGCCCCCACCACCACGACCACGGCGGCGCCCACGACGACGACCACGACCGCCCCGCCCACGACGACCACGACCGCCCCGCCCACGACGACCACCACGGCGGCGCCGACCACGACGACGACCACGGCGGCGCCCCGCTCCTACATCAGCGGGACCTCCGCCAGCTCCGACACCTCGGGCAGCGGGTGGCGGCCGGCCATCACCGTGACCATCAAGAACACCAGCACCGGGGCCAACGTCTCCGGCGCCGTCGTGACGGTGCGCTTCACGCGGTCGAACGGCAACGTGCTCGGCACCACGACCTGCACGACGGCGACGAACGGACAGTGCCTCGCCCGCATCAGCGGCGTCTCGGACTCCATCACGCCCGTCACGGCGACGGTGACCAACGTGAGCTCGTCGCCGACCTGGAACGGCGCGACGGCGTCGCGCAGCCTTCCCCACCCGTGAGTCCCGGTTTCCGGGCAGCGGCCGACCTCCCGTAGGCTGCCGCCCTCATGGACCGAACTCTCGTCATCGCCAAGCCCGACGCCGTGGAACGCGGCCTCGCCGGGGAGATCGTCAGCCGCCTCGAGCGCAAGGGCCTCCGCCTCGTCGCCGCCGAGTTGCGCACGATCGACGCCGAGACCGCAGGGCGCCACTACGAGGAGCACCAGGGCAAGGGCTTCTACGACGACCTGGTGGCCTTCATCGGCCGCTCGCCGGCGCTCGTGCTCGTCGTCGAGGGCCCCGAGGACACCTACAAGGTCGTCCGCACGATGATGGGCACCACCAACCCCGCCGAGGCGGCACCGGGCACGATCCGGGGCGACTTCGGCATCGAGCTCACCGAGAACCTGGTCCACGGCTCGGACTCCCAGGAGTCCGCCGCCCGGGAGATCGCCATCTTCTTCCCCGACTTGGCGTAGCCTGGCGCCGGGCGGGCGCGGCCTCATTGCATTTGCGTTACAATCCCCCAAACCCGACTGCGGAGTAGGGGCGCTGGATGTCCGACAACCTGTTGACCACCGTGATGGGCCGCGACATGGCGGTCGACCTCGGCACCGCCAACACCCTGGTCTACGTGCGCGGGCGGGGCATCGTCTTGAACGAGCCTTCGGTGGTGGCCATCAACACCCGCGACGGCCGTCCGCTGGCCGTCGGCATCGAGGCCAAGCGCATGATCGGGCGCACGCCCGGCCACATCCAGGCCATCCGCCCCCTGAAGGACGGCGTCATCGCCGACTTCGAGATCTGCGAGAAGATGCTGCGCTACTTCATCCACAAGGTGCACCAGCGCCGGTGGGTGAAGCCCCGCATGGTCATCTGCGTCCCCTCCGGCATCACCGGGGTGGAGCAGCGGGCGGTGCAGGAGGCCGCCGAGTACGCCGGCGCCCGCAAGCCCGCCTACATCATCGAAGAGCCCATGGCCGCGGCCATCGGCGCCGGCCTGCCCGTCCAGGAGCCCACCGGGAACATGATCGTCGACATCGGTGGTGGCACCACCGAGGTGGCGGTCATCTCCCTCGGCGGCATCGTGGCCAGCCAGTCCTCGCGCGTCGGCGGCGACGAGCTGGACGACGCCATCATCCAGTACATGAAGAAGGAGTACAGCGTGGCGCTCGGCGAGCGCACCGCTGAGGAGGTCAAGATCCAGCTCGGGTCGGCGTGGCCGCTCCAGCAGGAGCTGAACGCCGAGATCCGCGGCCGCGACCTCGTGACCGGCCTGCCCAAGACGGTCGTGCTGTCCACGGGCGAGATTCGCGAGGCCCTCGAGGAGCAGGTCGCGGCCATCATCGACGCCGTGAAGGTCACCCTCGACAAGACCCCTCCCGAGCTCGCCGCCGACATCATGGAGCAGGGCATCATGTGCGCCGGCGGCGGCGCGCTGCTGCACGGCTTCCCCGAGCGGTTGGGCCACGAGACCGGCATGCCCGTCCGGGTGGCCGAGAACCCGTTGTACGCGGTGGCGCTCGGCTCCGGGCAGTCGCTCGAGGAGTTCGAGGCGCTCAAGGGCGTCTTGTTCTCCGCCAACCGGCTCTAGCCGGCCCCGGGCGTGGCACCCCCGCGCGAGCACGGACGCTCGCGCACCACCCTCGTCGTGCTCGTGCTGATCTCGATCACGGTGATCGCGCTCGACACGGCCAACCTCGGGCCGGTCAACAGCGTGAAGTCGGGGCTCGGCGCGGTCCTCAGCCCGGTGCGGGCGGTCAGCGACACCGTGTTCGGGCCTGTCGGCGACGCCTTCAACGGCGTGTTCAACCGCGACGACCTCCGGGCCGAGAACGAGGAGCTGCGCCGCCAGCTCGACGAGCTCCGCGGCGACCAAGCCCTGGCACAGCAGGCCGCCGCGGACCTCGACGCCATGCGTGAGGCGCTCGACCTCCCCGACGTGGCCGACATCGTGCGCACCAACGCCCGGGTGGTGGGCGGCCCGGTGTCGAACTTCGACCGCACCATCCAGATCGACAAGGGCGCCAACGCGGGCATCCGACGAGGCATGCCGGTGGTCACCGCGGCGGCGTCCGACGAGGTGCCCGGCCGTTCGGCCCTCCTCGTGGGTCGGGTCGTGGACGTCTCCTTGAGCTCTGCGCACGTGCAGCTCATCACCGATCCGGGCTTTCGCATCGGGGTCCGCCACGTGCTGAGCGGCGACATCGGCGTGGCCGAAGGGCGAGGGGAGGGCCAGAACCTCCGCGTCGACGTCGGGCTCGACGCAGCCACTGAGATCAACCCCGGGGACTTCTTCACCACCAGCGGGGTCGAGCGCAGCCTGTTCCCTCCGGGGATCGCGGTGGGTATCGCCACCGAGGCGGTGGAGGCTGCCGCCCCGGAGCGCGACGACCCCACGGCGACCACCACCACGAGCACCACGGTGGGTGCCGGCCGCGAGATCGAGCAGAGCATCGACCTCCAGCCGGCGGCCGACCTCGACCACCTCAGCTTCGTCTCCGTGATGCTCTGGACGCCGAGCTGATGGGCTCGCTCGTCGGGGTGCGCACGGCCGTGGTGGTGGGTCTCGCCTTCCTCCTCCAGGTGAGCCTGTTCTCCCGCACCCCCTTGTTCGGCGTCGTGCCGGACGTGATCCTGCTCACGGCCATCGGGATCGGCCTGGCCGGTGGTCCGGAGCGGGGTGCGCTCGCCGGATTCGCCGGGGGCCTCCTCTTCGATCTCACGGTGACCACCCCCTTCGGGCTCTCTGCGCTCGTGGGCGCTTCGGTGGGCTACGTCGTCGGTGGGCTCCAGCACGCGGTGCTCGGCAGCACCTGGTGGACCCCGCTGGCCGTCGCCGGCATCGCCAGCAGCGCGGCCACGCTCGCCTACGCCGCCCTCGGCGCCCTGCTCGGCAACCTCGAGTGGCTCAGCGTGCACTCGATCCTGGTGGCGCTCGGGGTCGGGGTCCTCAACACCGTGCTCGCCGTGATCGTGTTGCCGATCACCCGCTGGAGCCAGGGCGAGCCGCTGGGCCTCGAGCGGCTGCGCGTGCCCGAGGTGCTCACCCGGAGCCGGCGGGGGAGCACCCGTCGGAGGCGACCCCACCGCGGCGGCTGGTGATGTCATGATCGAAGGGTCCGTATCCGCGCTTTCCAGGGAAGATGGCTGTGGCCACTGAGAACCCTGGCCTCCGGCTGAGCGTCGTCGGCATCGTCGCGTTCTCGCTGTTCGCGGCGCTCTTCGTGCGCATGTACACGCTCCAGGTCGTGCAGCGCTCCGACTTCGAGCAGGTGGCCACCGACAACCGGTTGCGCGTCGTCCACGAGCAGGCGCCGCGCGGGCGCATCCTCGACCGGAATCAGCAGGTGCTCGTGGACAGCCACGAGGTGCTCCAGGTGATCGCCGACGTCCGGGTGCTGCCGACCGCGGAAGGCGAGCCCGAGGAGCGCGCCCGGGTGCTCGGCCTGCTCGCCGCACAGCTCACCAGCGAGGACGTCCCCGTGACGGTCGCCACCCTCGAGGAGAACATCGCCGACAACTTCATCGACCCCTTCGCGCCGGTACCGGTGGTCACCGACATCTCCGACGAGCAGATGGTCGCGGTCATGGAGCGCCAAAGCGACCTCCCGGGCGTCTCGGTGCGTCGGACGACCGTGCGCCAGTACCCCTACGGCTCGCTCGGTGCCCACGTGCTGGGCTACATCGGCTCCATCAGCCAGGAGAAGCTCGACCAGATCGAAGAGGAGACCGACGGCGAGAACCCGCTCGGGTACGAGCCCGGTGACGAGATCGGGCGCGCCGGCATCGAGGCGGCCTACGAAGACCAGCTCCGTGGGCAGCCGGGCGAGCTCGTCCTCGAGGTCGACGCGAGAGGCAACGTGGTGCGCACGGTCTCGCATGACCCGCCGGTCCCCGGCCATGACCTCATCAGCACCCTCGACGTCAACGTCCAGTCGCTGGCCGAGACCGAGCTCGCCACCCGGATGGACATGGTCAACGACACCTACGACAACGCCGGCGGCTCGGTGGTCGTGCTCGACCCCAACAACGGCGGGGTGGTGGCCATGGCCTCGTACCCCACGTTCAACCCCAACGACTTCCTCGACGGCATCAGCCAGGAGCAGTACACGCTCCTGAGCGACCCCTACGGGCCCAAGGCGCTGCTCAACCGGGCCGTGGCCGGCGAGTACGCCCCAGGGTCGACCTTCAAGCCCATCACCGCGCTGGCCGCGATCGAGAACGGCGTCCGGACGCCCGTGGACGCCGTCAATGACGTCGGGGAGTACCGGGTCCAGAACTGCGAGGGCGACACGTGCACCTTCGCCAACTCCGAATCCCAGCCGCACGGCGACGTGGACATGCGTCGCTCGCTCGAGGTCTCCAGCAACTACTACTACTACGAGATCGGCGACATCCTCTGGCTGCGCCGGGACGAGGTCGGCGAAGAGGCGCTCCAGGAGACCGCCCGCTCGTTCGGCTTCGGCACCCCCACCGGCATCGAGCTGGGGGAGGAGCGCGGCGGGGTGGTGCCGACGCCCGAGCGCAAGGCCAACAACCACGAGGAGAACCCCGACGCCTTCCCGTACGGGGACTGGCTGAGCGGTGACAACGTCAACCTCGCCATCGGCCAGGGCGAGATGCTCTCGACGCCGCTGCAGCTGGCCAACGCCTACGGCGCCATCGCCAACGGGGGCACCGTCTGGCGTCCCCACCTCGCGACCGCGGTCGTCGACCCCATCGCCGACGGTGCCCAGCTCCAGGTGCTCGACCGGTACGAGCCCGAGCTCCAGGGGCGCTACAACCTCACGCCCGAGATCCGCCAGCCCATCGTCGACGGCCTCGTGGGCGTGACCCAGGGGGCCGAGGGCACGGCGGTCGGAGCGTTCGAGAACAATCCGCCCGGCTGGCCCGTCGGCGGCAAGACCGGCACCGCCGAGGTGACCAACAAGCAGAACACCTCGGTGTTCGCAGGGTTCGGCCCGGTCCTGCCCGACCAGCCACCCCAGTACGTCGCGGCCGCGATCCTCGAGCAGGCCGGTTACGGCGCCGACGCGGCGGCGCCCATCATCGCCCGCATCTTCGCCGGCATCGCCGACCCCGCGCAGATGCCCATCGCCCCCCGTGCCGCGGACGTCCTCGGCGCCGATGCCGCCGCCACCTCGGCCACAGGATGACGATCTGATGACCGCCCCCGCGTCGCTCGCCCGCCGGTCGCTCGGCCCGACCCGCTCGACGGTGCCGACCCCGGCCCGCCACGTCGACTGGATCCTCGTCGCCGCGGTGGTCGCGCTGTCCCTGGTCGGGGTGCTGATGGTGTTCAGCGCCACCAAGGGCCCGGGGGGCGAGACGCCCACCACGACGTTCTTCCTCCAACGCCAACTGATGTTCGCCGTGCTCGGCTGGGGGGTGATGGCGGCGGTGGCGTGCGTCGACTACCGCCACTACCGGGACTGGGCCATTCCCATGGCCATCGCGGCTCTCACCCTGCTCGTGCTCGTGATCTCCCCGCTCGGCTCCGAGTCGAACGGCGCCCAGGCCTGGTTCGAGCTGGCCGGCTTCCAGCTCCAGCCCTCCGAGTTCGCCAAGATCGTCTTCATCCTGGGCATGGCCGCCTTCCTCACCTACGACCGGGCCGGTGGGCTCGACGGGCGTCGGCTCCTCATCGCCTTCGGCATCGCGGCCGTCCCCATGGGCCTGATCATGTTGCAGCCCGACCTCGGCACGGTGCTGGTGTTCGTGTTCGCCGCCCTCGGCATGATCACCGTGGCCGGCGTCCGCCCCCGGCACCTCGCCATGGTGGCCCTGGTGGCCATCGTGGGGACGGTGCTCATCTTGAACTCACCGATCCTCAAGGCGTACCAGGTGGACCGCCTCACGTCCTTCGTCAGCCCGGACAGCGACACGCAGGGCGCCGCCTACAACACCAAGCAGGCGGTGGTCGCAATCTCCGGTGGCGGCCTGACCGGCCAGGGGCTGTTCAACGGCCAGCAGACCCGCCTCAACTACGTGCCCGAGCAGCACACCGACTTCATCTTCACGGTGGTGGGGGAGGAGCTCGGCTTCGCCGGCGGGGCGCTCGTGCTCGGGCTCCTCGGGGTGATCGTCTGGCGCATCTGGCGGACCGCGCAGCTGTCGCGGGACGAGTACGGGATGCTGGTCTGCGTCGGCGTGCTCTCGATGGTGGTGTTCCAGGTCTTCGAGAACGTGGGCATGACCATGGGCATCATGCCGGTCACCGGCATCCCCCTGCCGTTCGTGTCCTACGGCGGTTCGGCCATCCTGACCCAGAGCGCCGCCCTGGGCCTGGTCCTCTCGGTTCACATGCGCCGGTTCGTCTGATCAGGGTGTTCGGGGGCGTTCGGGGTACGATTCGACGCACGATGTCAACTGTCTGGCCCGAGCTCGAACCGCTCCTGGGCCGGGTGCAGAAGCCGGCCCGCTACATCGGTTGTGAAGACGGCGCCCGCGTGCCGCAGCACGGCCCCGGGCGTGTGGCGTGGCTTCTGGTCTACCCGGACACCTACGAGATCGGTCTGCCCAACCAGGGCCTCCAGATCCTCTACGAGATCCTGAACGAGCGCCCCGACGCGGCCGCCGAGCGTTCGTACGCGCCCTGGACCGACCTCGAGGCCGAGTTGCGCGCGCACGACGTGCCCCTGTTCTCCCTCGAGACCCACCGCCCGGCCGGCGAGTTCGACGTCATCGCCTTCAACCTCTCGGCCGAGCTCGTCTATACCAACCTCCTGAATTGCGTGGACCTCGCCGGCGTGCCGGTGCGCAGCGCCGACCGCGGAGACGAGCACCCCTTCGTCGCCGCCGGCGGCCACTGCACCTACAACCCCGAGCCCCTCGCGGATTTCCTCGACTTCGTCGTCCTCGGCGACGGCGAAGAGGTCGTCGGGGAGATCAACGAGGTGCTGGCCGAGGGTCGCGCCGACGGGAGCTCCCGGGCGGACATCCTGCGGCGCCTCGCGGTGGTGAGCGGCGTCTACGTCCCCTCGCTCTACGAGTCCACCTACGACGACCACGGCCGGTTGCTGGCCACCACCCCCGTGCACGCCGACGTCCCCGAGCGCGTCGAGAAGCGCACGGTCGCCGACCTGGCCGAGTGGCCCTATCCGTCGACCCAGCTCGTCCCCCTCACCGAGGTCGTCCACGACCGCCTGAACGTCGAGGTCTTCCGCGGCTGCACCCGCGGGTGTCGGTTCTGCCAGGCCGGGATGATCACCCGGCCGGTGCGAGAGCGCCCGGCCGACCAGGTGCGCACCATGATCCAGGACGGCCTGCGCCGCACCGGCTACGACGAAGTCGCCCTCACCTCGCTCTCGACCGCCGACTTCAGCGGCATCGAGGGTGTGGTGGCCGACACCGTGAACGACCCGATGAACTGCGGGCAGGTGTCGGTCTCGTTGCCGAGCCTGCGGGTGGACGCCTTCACCGTCGGCATCGCCGCCGAGGTGCAGAAGGCCCGCCGCACCGGCCTCACCTTCGCCCCCGAGGCCGGCACGTGGCGCATGCGCCAGATCATCAACAAGCTCATCCGCGAGGAGGACCTCTACTCGGCGGTCGAGTCGGCCTACTCGCAGGGCTGGCGGCGCATGAAGCTCTACTTCCTGATCGGCCTGCCGTCCGAGACCGACGAGGACACCCTGGGCATCGCCGAGCTGGCCAAGCGCTGCGTCGAGATCGGCCGCAAGTACCACAAGGGCCCGTCGGTCACGGTGTCCGTCGGCGGCTTCGTGCCCAAGGCCTTCACGCCCTTCCAGTGGTTCGGCCAGAACACGGTCGACGAGCTCACCCGCAAGGTCAACCTCCTGCGAGACGCCGTCCGCCACGAGCGGGGCGTCCAGCTGAAGTGGCACGACCCCCGCGCCACGCTCATCGAAGGCGTCATGAGCCGGGGCGACCGCCGCCTCGGCCCGGTCATCGAGTCCGTCTGGCGGGCCGGCGGGACCTTCCAGGAGTGGTCCGAGCACTTCGACCACCAGCGCTGGCTCGACGCCATGGACGAGCACGGCCTCGCGGTGGACGACTTCGTCCACCGCCACCGCACCGAGGGAGAGACCCTGCCCTGGGACCACCTCTCCGCCGGGCTCCACAAGGACTTCCTCTGGCAGGACTGGCGCGACGCGCTCGACGAGGTCGGCCTCGAGGACTGCCGGTGGACCCCCTGCTACGACTGCGGCGCCTGCACCGGCTACGGCATCGAGCACATCGTCGCCTCGGCCACGCCGCCCGCAGGTGGCAGCCAGGGCACGGGCCAGGACCTCGCCACCGGCCACGAGGTACCCGTGGTGCTGTTGGCCCGCGACCCCGTGAGGGCGGGATGAGGGTTCGCGCCCGCTTCACGAAGCGCGGCAAGGTCCGCTTCACCAGCCACCGCGATCTGGCCCGCATGTGGGAGCGCGCCCTGCGACGGGCCGAGCTGCCCATGGCCTACACCCAGGGCTTCTCGCCGCGTCCCAAGATGCACTTCGGCCTGGCCCTGCCCACCGGTGCCGAATCCGAGGCCGAGTACCTCGACTTCGACATCGCCGAGCCCGCCGAGGGCGGCCCCGACGACCTCGACGTCGCCACCCTGCCCGACCGGCTCACCCCCTGCCTGCCGGTGGGGATCACCGTCGACGCCGCCGTGATCGTCGACACTGGGGTGATGTCCCTGCAACAGGCGGTCACGAGCTGCACCTGGCGGCTCGACGTCGGGGGCACCACCGCACCACAGGCCGCGGCCGTCGTGGCCCGCGCCCTCGCCGCCGACGAGCTCATCGTCACCAGAGAACGGAAGGGCAAGGCCGTCACCGACGATCTCCGGCCCTACATCCTCGCCCTCGCGGTCACCGGGGAGACCCCTGACGAGGTCACCCTCGAGACCGAGCTGGGCACCCAGCCCCGAAGCCTGCGGCCGTCCGAGCTGCTGGCTGTAGTCGACCCGACGCTCACCGAGCGCCGGGTCTGTCGAATTCACCAGTGGGTGACGCTCGACGGCGTCCGCAGCGAGCCGCTCTCGCTCGGCACGCCTGTCGCGGCACCCCCCGCGCACGCCGAGGCGCGTGCGTCATGAGAAGGGAACCTCTCCATGTCCGAACCCACCCCGGGCGACCGCCCGGGCGCTGACGCGACCACGTCGCCGGCGCCCCGCCGCACCGCCACCCCGACCCCAGATCCCAAGAACCCCGACGAGCTGCCCGAGCGCATGATCGAAGGCCGACCCAAGTCGGCCGAGGCGGCGGAGAAGGCGCTCGTGCCCCGCAAGCCCCAGATCGGCGACAGCATGCCCGCGCCCCCTGGCCCGCCCAGCACCGGGTCGGCGCCTGCCGGCAACGGCGGTGGGGGTGACGGCGGGGGAGACGGTGCCCCCCGCAAGCGCCGTCGGCGCGGCGGCCGTGGCCGTGGCGGCGGCGGTGGTCAAGGCGGCCAAGGCTCCGGCGGTCAGTCCGGCGGTCGCAACACCTCGGGCCAGACCGGCTCCGGCGGCGGCAACGGCCGAGGCGGCGGCAACCGCGGGCAGAGCGCGCCCGCG
Source organism: Acidimicrobiales bacterium (assembly GCA_016794585.1). NCBI lineage: Bacteria > Bacillati > Actinomycetota > Acidimicrobiia > Acidimicrobiales > Acidimicrobiales bacterium. Next base: position 215,093 of record JAEUJM010000043.1, on the reverse strand, counting down.
CCCGGCACGGCAGGACGCGCACGGGCCCAGGGCAGCACCGCCAAGGGCGGCGGCCGAGGCCGCGGCGGCGAGCCCGTCGACGCCATCACCTCCGACGCGCCCCTCGAGCTCGACGACGAGACGATGAAGAAGCGACGAGGGCGCGAGCGCAAGGGCCGGCCCGTCGGCCGGTACCTCATGAGCGTGTCCGTGCGCCCCTCGGCCACCCAGATCGCGGTGCAGGAGGGCCGGGCCCTCATCGAGCACTACGTCTCGCGGCCCTCCGACGACACCACCCAGATCCACGGCAACATCTACCTCGGCAAGGTGCAGAACGTCCTGCCCGGCATGGAAGCCGCCTTCATCGACATCGGCACCCCGAAGAACGCCGTGCTCTACCGGGGCGACGTGCAGTACGACGCCGAGGACATCGAGGAGAAGGGCCAGGCCCGGATCGAGCAGATCCTCAAGCCCAAGCAGAGCATCATCTGCCAGGTCACCAAGAACCCCATCGGGGCCAAGGGCGCCCGCCTCACCCAAGAGGTCTCGCTGCCCGGTCGCTTCGTGGTCCTGATCCCCAACAGCACCACCTACGGCATCTCCAAGCGCCTCGCCGACAACGAGCGCAAGCGCCTCCGGTCCATCCTCGACCGGGTCCGCCCCGCCGGCCACGGCATCATCGTGCGGACCGCGGCGGAGGGCGTCAGCGCCGAGGAGATCGAGCGCGACGTCGCCCGCCTCGGCGACCAGTGGACCCGCATCGAGGCCCTCGCCAAGAAGTCCCAGGCGCCGGCCCTGCTCTACCGCGAGCCGGACATGGCCCTCCGGGTCATCCGCGAGGAGTTCAACAAGGACTACCGGGGCATCGTCATCGACGACAAGGCGCTCTACGAGGACGTCCGCGACTACGTCGCCAGCATCTCGCCGGCGCTGGCCGACCGGGTCGAGTACTACGACCGGGAGACCAGCGAGCTCTCGCTGTTCGAGCGCCAGCACGTCCACGAGCAGATCCACAAGGCCCTCGACCGCAAGGTCTGGCTGCCGTCCGGCGGCTCGCTCATCATCGAGCACACCGAGGCCCTCACCGTCATCGACGTCAACACCGGCAAGAACGTCGGCACGTCGAACCTCGAGGAGACCGTCTACCGCAACAACCTCGAGGCCGCCGTCGAGGTCGCCCGCCAACTGCGCCTCCGCGACATCGGCGGCATCGTGGTCATCGACTTCATCGACATGGAGATCCGCAAGAACCGCGAGGACGTGATCCGCGAGTTCCGCGAGGCTCTGGCGTTGGACAAGACGCGGACGCAGGTCTTCGACATCTCGGAGCTGGGGCTGGTCGAGATGACGCGGAAGCGGATCGGGGAAGGTTTGATCGAGTCGTTCTCTTCTCTTTGTCCTGAGTGTGAAGGGCGGGGGTTGCAGTTCGATCCGGAGCTCTTGGACATCTGAGTCGGTCGGTCGGTCGGTCGGTCGGTCGGTCGGTCGGTCGGTCGGTCGGTCGGTCGGTCGGTCGGTCGGTCGGTCGGTCGGTCGGTCGGTCGGTCGGTTCCTTCACTGACCGGCGCTGGCGGGTCCTGTCACCGATCCGGTATCCGAAAATCGGCCCGGAAAGGCATGGGCCGATCTTTCGGACCCTCCGGATCGGCGCCACCCGCCAACGCCTCCGGGGTGCGGCTGGGCGTCCCGGTCCGCATCGTTGGTGGTGGGGGCTGGTGGGGCCTGCGGCCCCAAGGCTCCTTCGGAGCCTGTGCGTTCACGTCAGTTGGTCGATTCGGGCGTTTGGCGGGTAGGATCGTCGGTCTTATGTATGCGGTGATCAAGACCGGTGGCAAGCAGTACAAGGTCGAGGAGGGGGACACCCTTCTCGTGGAGAAGCTGGGGCAGGACGACGGCGACGTCGAGCTGACCCCGGTGCTGCTCGTGGACGGCGAGACCATCGTGTCGTCGCCGGACGCGCTGGCCAAGGCGACCGTCTCGGCCAAGGTGCTGGGCGCCGGCCGCGGGCCCAAGATCACCGGCTTCACCTACAAGAACAAGTCGAACCAGCGCAAGCGCTGGGGGCACCGCCAGCACTACAGCAACATCGAGATCACCGGGATCAAGAAGGGCTAGCCATGTCGAAGACCAAGGGCGGCGGTTCCACTCGGAACGGCCGCGACTCCCAAGCACAGCGCCTCGGCGTCAAGCTCTTCGACGGCCAGGTGGTGAACCCCGGCGGCATCATCGTGCGCCAGCGGGGCACCCGCATCCACCCCGGCGAGAACGTCGGCAAGGGCAAGGACGACACCCTCTTCGCCCTGGCCTCCGGCACCGTGAAGTTCGGCCGCCGCAAGGGCCGCAAGCTCGTGGACGTGCTCCCGGCCGACTGAGCACCATCCGCAGCAACCTGTTCTGACCGCCTCCGCCCCCGGCCTCGCCGGGGGCGGAGGTCGTTTTGGGCTGGGTCGTCCCACGACCACCTCAAGGTGGGGGGTCGGGTGGGCCGAAAGGACTAGGGGCGAACCCATCCCTAGGCCGAAAGGACCAGTCGGTGAGCGTGAGCCCCGGGCGCACAGGCGCCGCAGCGCCGGTAGCGGGCTCAGCGCAGGACGTCGATGCCCTCGGGCAGGTCCTCGCGGGCCCAGCCCAGGTGGGCGATCGCCTGTTGGCAGGCGTAGCGGTCGGTCATGCCCGCGACGTAGCCCACCGCCGCTTCGAGTGCCTCCTCGCTGCCACCGGGAATGCCTTCCGCGTGCTCCCCGGGGAGCAGGTTGGGTCGGTCGGCGAAGTGCTCGACCAGGGCCCGCAGGACACGGACCACCGCCTCGCTCTGGCGCACCGACGCCGGCCGCAGGTAGACCCGCTCGTAGTTGAAGGAGCGCAGCTCGGCCAGGGCGGTGGCGAGCTCGTCGGTCATGCCGACCTGCCCGGTGGTCACGGCGGCGTCGACCATGCCGCGGATGAAGGCCCGGAGCTGGCTGCTGCGCGAGGTGCCGACGCGTTCGCGCACGAGCGGGGGCAGCAGGTCGTAGGTGACGATGCCCGCCTGCACGGCGTCCTCGAGATCGTGGCAGGAGTAGGCGATGCGGTCGGCCCAGCTCACCACGGCCCCCTCGGGGGTGAGGGGGGCTGGCCGCGACCACGAGTGGTTGCGGATGCCGTCGAGGGTCTCGGCGCACAGGTTGAGGGGTGCCACCACGACGTCAGCGCCCCACACGGCGTGGTCGAAGCCGCCGGGCACGTAGGGGCTGAGCGCGTCCTCGCTGGCGTGCCCACCGGGGCCGTGGCCGCAGTCGTGGCCGAGGGCGATGGCCTCGGTGAGGGTGGCGTTCAGCCCACAGGCGGTGGCCACCGCGGTCGCCACCTGTGCGACCTCGAGGGCGTGGGTGAGGCGTGTGCGCTGATGGTCGTCGGGGAAGACGAAGACCTGGGTCTTCCCCGCCAACCGGCGGAACGAGGCCGAGTGAAGGATCCGGTCGCGGTCGCGCTCGAAGCACGTGCGCAGCGGGTCGGGCGCTTCCTCCACGGCCCGGGTGCCGGCGCCCTGTGCCCGGGTGGCGCTCGGCGAGAGCGCAACGTCCTCCGCCTCCTCCCGGGCTTCGCGGTCGAAAAGCACCACCTCGCCGAGGCCGACGTCGTCGGGATGGGCCAGGCGGACGGCGCCGCCTGCACGGTGGCCGTGCATGGTCGACGCCCAACGCTCGTTGCGTTCGGAGGTGGTGACGGGCTCCACGACCCCACCCTACGCAGGGGCCGTGACAGCCATGCGGGCCCCGGGGCCGTCCCGCGCATGGGGCGCACACCCCATTTGCGGTGGCGCACCCTCACCACCGGGCTCCTGCGGCCGATCAGAGGAGGAAGGCCAGCGGCGTCGGAGAAGGACAACTCGTGGCAGAGGTGACGGGAACCAGGGGGCGAGGCCCGCTCGGCGCCCGCGCGCGCGGCGAACGAGGGTCCGTCCTCGTCGAGGCGGCCTTCATCACGCCCGTCCTGTTCTTCCTCCTGTTCTCCATCCTCGAGTTCGGGATGGCCTTCCGGGACTACCTGGCGGTCGCCAACACCACCCGGGACGGGGCTCGTGCCGCCAGCATCTACGGCAACGACCTGACCGCCGACTTCGACATCCTCCAGACCATCGCCGACGCGTCCAACGTCATCGACCGCCGCGACATCGAGCGCATCGTGATCTACGAGGCCAGCGGGCCGAACACCGTCGTGCCCACGACCTGTGCGAACGGCACGCCCGTGCAAGGGACGTGCAACGTCTACACGGCCGCGGCCCTCGACCTGGCCGAGAGCGAGTTCGGGTGCCGCGGTGACCGCAACCTCGACCGCTTCTGGTGCCCGACCACCCGAAAGACCGCGCTGACGGGTACCAACGGGCCGCCCGACTACGTCGGCGTGTGGATCCAGGTGAAGCACATCTGGGTCACGGGGCTGTTCGGCCCGTCCCTGACCTTCACCGATTCGACGGTGATGCGTATGGAGCCGGAGGGCACACATTGACCGCGCTGTGGCGCCTTCGGGCGCGGCGGCGTCGCGGTGAGCGGGGCGCCGCCCTCGTCGAGATGATCCTGTTCACGCCGCTGCTCGTGATGATCGCCATCGGCATCTTGGAGTTCGGCCTGGCCTGGCGCGACTCCATCACCATCGCCTCCACGACGCGGGCCGGCGCGCGGGTGGGCAGCAACGCCGGAAACGACCGCATGGCCGACTACAACACGTTGCTCGCCGTGCAGGCTGCCGTGGCCTCCATCCCCAACGCTCAGATCAACAAGGTCGTCATCTACCGGTCGACCACGACCGATGGAGCCGTTCCCCCCAACTGCACGACCTCGGCCACCGGCATCAACTCGGGCTCGGTGCGGTGCAACGTCTACACGGGTGCGCAGCTGGCCACGCTGTCCACCTCCAACTTCGCCACGACCGGGACGTCCTGCTCCGCTGCGGCCTGGGACCGCTTCTGGTGCCCGCTGGACCGTCAGTCGCAGCAGTCGGCCGGCGCCGACTACCTCGGGGTCTGGATCTCGGTCAGCCACCCGTGGGTGACCCGCATGTTCCCCGGTAGCGGCCTCACCATCACCGACCACGCCGTCATGCGGCTCGAGCCGAGCATCTAGGAGGTGCCCGTGCCGTCTCGACCCGTCACCGACCGCCGGCGCCGCTTCCGCGGGGAGAAGGGGTACGCCCTCGTCCTCGCCGCCCTGTTGCTGCTGCCCCTGCTGGCCTTCACCGGCTTCGCCACCGACGTCGGCGCCTGGTACGCCCGGGCCAACCGGATCCAGCGCGCCGCCGACGCCGCGGCCCTCGCCGGGGTGGTCTGGATGCCCGACCTGGCCCAGGCCCGCACGGTCGCGCTCGCCACGGCGCAGCGCAACGGGTTCGTGAACGGCCAGGACAACATCACCATCACGGTCACCGGTGACGCGACCTCGACCCGCAAGCTCCGGGTGATCATCCAGGACGCCCAGGCCGACCAGTTCTTCTCCGAGCTGTTCATCGGCGATGTCGCCATCACCCGGGCGGCCACCGCCGAGTACGTGCTCCCGGTGCCACTCGGGAGCCCACTGAACCGCTTCGGCAACGACCCCGTGGCGGGGGTGAACCCGAACTTCTGGGGGTCGATCTCCGGGCCCTACACCGACCGGAACAACGGCGACCCCTACTCGACGAAGTGCGGCGCAGGCTCCTCGGGCACGTCGTGCACGCAGAGCAACACGGAGTACCGCACCGAGGGCTACAGCTACGGGATCAACGTCCCGGCCTCGATGGTGGGCCAGTCCCTCACCGTCGAGCTCTACGACGCCGGGCACTACCACCGGACGAACTACCCGACCGTCGAGACCGCGGACAACACCCAGGCGTGTGGCCAGAACGCCTGCTCGGGCTCGAACGCGGCGACCGGCGTGCGCACGCAGTACGAGATGTACCGCTCGGACAACACCCCCCTCGACAACAGCGACAACCCCAGCCTGGCGGGCCAGTGCAACGGTTCCGGGGCGAACGGGAAGCTCACCCTGGACGCCGAGGCCAGCTCCGGCACCTACAAGAACCAGTGGGCGCTGCTGTGCCGGGTCACGGTCGGCCAGGCGGGTGTGTTCCCTCTGGTCGTGCGCTCCAGCGGCATCACCGGCTCGACGGACTCCGGCAACGGGTGGAACCAGTACGCCATCCGAGTGTGCTCGGGCACCGGGTCGTGCACGTCGACGTCGACGACCGGTCAGCCCCGGGTCTACGCGCTATCGGACATGTCGATGTTCAACAACGCCGCGACCGCGACGGCCGACTTCTACCTGGCCGAGGTCGATCAGATCCACGCCGGCAAGACCTTCGAGGTCAGCCTCTTCGACCCCGGTGACGGCCAGTCCGGCAACGCCTACCTCAGCGTGAAGCGCCCCGACGGGACCATTCCCCCGTGCACCTACCGCAACCGGGCCACCGGGGTGTCCACCACCCTCGCCACGTGCACCATCCAGACCTCGAACGGCGGCAGCCCGCTCTTCAACGGCCAGTGGCTGGACATCGACGTAAGCCTGCCGAGCAACTACGCCTGCACGCTCGGCACCTTGCCGGGATGCTGGTGGAGGATCAACTACCAGTTCGGCGGACAGCCGAACGACCGCACGACCTGGAGCGCGCAGATCATCGGCGACCCGGTCCACCTGGTCCGCGACGGGTAATGGCCGGGAGGTGGGCCTCCGCCTCCCTATCCTGAACAGGTGTCGGGATTCGTCGACGAGTGCGGGCTGAACGTCCGCGGTGGTGATGGTGGCGCGGGCTGCGTCGCGTTCCGGCGCGAGGCCCACGTGGCCAAGGGCGGTCCCGACGGAGGCGACGGCGGCCGGGGCGGCGACATCTGGCTCGTGGCCGACAACAACGTGGCCTCCCTCCTCGCCTTCCGCGACCACCCTCACCGCCGGGCCACCAGTGGCACCCACGGCCAGGGCAAACGCAAGCACGGCGCCGGCGGCGAGGACCTCATCGTGCCGGTGCCCGAGGGCACCACCGTGTACGCCCAGGACGGCGAGCTGCTCGCCGACCTCGTGACCACCGGCGATCGCTGGCTGGCCGCCCAAGGCGGCCAGGGCGGGCGGGGTAACGCCCGCTTCCTGTCCAACCGCCGCCGGGCTCCGGCCTTCGCCGAGCAGGGTGAGGAGGGCGAGGAGCGCTGGCTCCGCCTCGAGCTGCGGCTCATGGCCGACGTCGCCCTCGTGGGTTTCCCCAACGTGGGCAAGAGCACTCTGATCTCCCGCATCTCGGCGGCCAAGCCGAAGATCGCGGACTACCCGTTCACCACCCTCGAGCCCAACCTCGGCGTGGTGCGCATGCCCGATGACAGCGCCCGACCCGGCGTCGAGTTCGTGGTCGCCGACATCCCCGGGCTCATCGAAGGGGCGAGCGAGGGCAAGGGCCTCGGCCACCAGTTCCTGCGCCACGTCGAGCGGGCCCGCGCCCTGGTCGTCCTGCTCGACCTCTCACCGGTGGCCGAGCGGCCGCCCGCGGAGCAGGAGGCGGTCCTGTTGCGCGAGCTGGGTGACTACCAGGCCGATCTGCTCGACCGCCCACGGCTGATCATCGGCTCGCGGGCCGACCTCGCCGACGGGCAGGGCGACGAGGACGCCGAGCGGGTGCTCGACGTGTCGGCAGTGACCGGTCAGGGACTGCCCGAGCTCGTCGGGCGCATGGCCAACCTGGTCAGTGAGGCCCGGGCGGCCGAGGGTGCCGATCGCGACCATGCGTTCGTCGTGCACCGGCCCGAGCAGGAGGGGGTGCGCATCGAGCGGGAGGACGACGGCAGCTTCCGGGTCATCGGTCGCCAGGCCGAGCGGGCCGTGGCGCTGTCGGACCTCACCAACGCCGACGCCCTCGAGTACGCGCAGCACCGGCTCCGCAAGGTCGGCGTCGACCGCGCTCTGGCGCGGGCCGGCGCACAGGAGGGCGACACGGTGCGCATCGGCGCGGTCGCGTTCGACTACGAGCCGGACCTGTTCGGCTGACGGTGGGCGATCGGGTGGGAACGTGAGGGTCGTCGCGAAGATCGGGACCTCGTCGATCACCGACGAGCACGGCACCATCGACGAACGCGCCATCGCCAAGTTCTGCGGCGACGTCGCTGGGCTCCGCTCCGCCGGCCACCAGGTCGTGGCCGTGACGTCGGGGGCCATCGCCGCGGGCCTGCCCAGCCTCGCTTTCCCCGAGCGGCCAAAGGACGCCGTCACCCTCCAGGCGGCGTCGGCCATCGGCCAGAGCCGCCTGATGCGGGTCTACGACGCCGCCCTCGCCGAGCACGGACTCGTCGCCGGGCAGCTGCTGCTCGCGCCGCTCGATTTCATCGTCCGCCAGCAGTATCTGCACGCCCGGGCAACCCTCGAGCGGCTCCTCGAGCTCGGGGTCGTGCCCGTGGTGAACGAGAACGACGCCATCGCCGACGACGAGATCCGCTTCGGCGACAACGACCGCCTCGCCGCCCTGGTGGCGCACCTGCTCGGTGCCGACGTCCTCGTCCTGCTCACCGACACGGTGGGGGTCCTCACCGCGGACCCCCGGCTCGACGAGACCGCATCGCTCATCGAGGAGATCGTCGAGGTCGACAACGACCTCGAGCGGCGCGCCGGCGGGACCGGCACGGTGCGGGGGAGCGGGGGCATGAGCTCGAAGCTTCGGGCGGCCAAGATCGCCGCGTGGTCGGGGGTGCGGGCGGTGGTGGCCGCCGCGCACCGCGACGGCGTGCTGGCCGACGCCGTCGCGGGTATCAGCGGCGTGGGCACCACGGTGCTGCCCCAGGACCGGCGCATCACGGCCCGCAAGCTCTGGATCGCCTTCGCGGTCGGCTCGTCGGGGTCGCTCACGGTCGATGACGGCGCCCGCAGGGCCCTCGTGGAGGCCAACCGGTCGTTGCTGGCCGCGGGGGTGGTCGCCGTGACCGGGACCTTCGAGGTGAACGACGCCGTAGAGGTCAAAGACCCGTCGGGCGCCGTGTTCGCCAAGGGGCTGGTGCGTCTGCCCAGCCGGGAGATCGCCGCGGGCGTGCGCGACCAACTGGTCGTGCACCGCGACGATCTGGTGGTGCTTCCCTAGCCCACGCCCGAGGGCGTCGGGAGAGCGGTCAGGCGGACGGCTCGGGCGACTCGGCGGGAGCGGGCTCGGCCGCGGCCTCCACCTGCGGTGCGGCCGCCTCGGCCGGCGCCTCGAGGCCCATCTGGGCCCGGATCTCCGACAGGCGGGCGGTGGCCTCGGTGTTCATGGTGGCCTGCTCGATCTCGAGCATGCGGCTCTCGACCGACTCCTCCTGGAGCTCGGACATGCCCTTGGCCTTCGCGTACCGGGCCTCGATCTTGTCGCGCACCTCGTCGAAGGTGGGGACGTCCTCGCCGACGGTCTCGCTGAGCGAGGCCATGGCCTTGTTGACCTGCTCCTGCATCTTGGCCTGGTCGAGCTGGCCCATGAGCTTCTGGCGCTCGGCCAGCTTCTTCTGGAGCTGGGCGGAGTTCTGGGCGACGGCGGCCTTGGCCTGATCGGAGGCCTGGGCACTCTGGAGCGACAGCGCCTTCAGGTTCTCGACCTCGCTCTCGAGGGCGATGAGGCGGTTGGCGATCGACTCGGCGGCCCGGGTGTACTCGGCTGCCTTCTCCTGGTCGCCCTTCTTGGACGCTTCGTCGGCCATCATCACGGCCTGGCGGGCGTTGCCGGTGACCTTCTCGAGCTCTTCGAGGGTGCGGTTCAACCGCATCTCGGTCTGCTTCTGGTTGGCGATGACGTTCGCCGCCTGCTCCTTGAGCCGGCGGTGCTGGTCCTGGGCTTCCTGGATGGCCTGCTCGAGCTGGATCTTCGGATCAGCGCTCTCGTTGAACTTCCCGGTGAGCTTGGCGGTCCAGTACTTCCACCACCGACGCATGAGCTTTCCCATGCCCGAGAGCCTACAGGGCAGGGGTGGCGGCGTTCCCCGCTCCTCGCCGCCGGAAGCGCGCCACCAGCTCGTGCAGCTCCTGGAGGCGGAGCGCGTAGAGGGCGCCGAGGTAGACCGCAGCACCCACCACCACGCCGGCGGTCGTGCGGGCGACCGCGCCGAGCCCCTCGTTCGAACCGATCAGCTCGCGGGCCAGGAGCACCGCCACAGCCATCACCACGGCTGCGACCGCCATGCGCCCGATGGCGCTGAGGGTGCGGCGTCCGTCGAGCCCGCCGATGCGACGACGCAGCACGAACACCGCGAGGAGGCCGGCGGCGGAGTACGCCGCGGCGTAGGCGAGGGCGAGCCCCTGGGCGCCGAAGCGGCCGACCAGCGCGAAGGCCAGGGCGATGTTGACCGCGTTCTCGAACAGGTTGAGCAGGAAGGGCGTGCGGGTGTCCTTCAACGCGTAGAAGCCGCGGAGGACGAACAAGTAGACGGAGAAGCCCACCAGGCCGAGGGCCATGGCCGCCAGCACCTCGGCGGTCAGATCGCCGGAGGTGTCGCCGAAGGCCCCTCGCTCGAGGAGGGCGGCGATCACTGGCCTCGCGAGCAGGACGTAGCCCACGGCGGCGGGCAGGATCACCAGGATGAGCAGGCGCAGCCCCAGGCCGAACCGGTCGCGGAACCCGGCGAAGTCGAGGCGGGCGGCGAACGCGGAGAGATCGGGCAGGAACGTCGTCATGATCGAGACGGCCAGGAGACCGTGGGGGAGCTGGAAGAAGATGAAGGCGTACGTGTAGGCCGAGACGGCACCGGCCCCCTCGCCCGTCGCGAGTGCCAGTACGACGAACAGGGCGACCTGGTTGCAGGCGGCGTAGCCGAGGGTCCAGCCCGACAGCCCCGCGACCTTGCGCACCGACGGGTGCCGGAGGTCGAAGCGGAAGCGGAGCCGGATGCCCGCACGGCGGATGGCGGGCCACAGGGCCACCGTCATGGCCACGATGCCGGCGGTGGTGCCCACCCCGAGCAGGAGCAGGAGCGAAGTGTCGCCCTGCACCTGGTCGAGGCTGGGTGAGCTGCCGGCCACCACCGCGAAGCCCACCAGCATCGCGATCACCACGACGTTGTTGAGGATGGGGGCGTAGGCCGGGGCGAAGAACGAGCGACGGGCGTTGAGCAGTGCGGTGCCGAGGCTCATGAGGCCGTAGAAGAAGATCTGGGGGAGGAAGAGGCGCAGGAGAGGCACCGCCACCTCTGCCTGTGCCGCCGCCTCGTCCGTCGGCAGGCGCAGGGCGTAGATGTGGATGATGAGCGGTGCCGCCAGCATGGCCATGAGCGTGAGCACCGCCAGGGACACGACGGCCACGGTGACGACGGTGGAGGTGCCCTCCTCGTCGTCGTGCTCGAGGTGGTCGACGAAGATCGGCACGAGCGTGGCCGAGAGGATGCCGCCGAGGATGAGCTCGTAGACGATGTTGGGCGTGGTGTTGGCCAGGTTGTACGCGTCGCTCAGCGTGGTGGCACCGAGCGCGTACGTGAGCGCGCCGACCCGCAGGAGGCCGCTCAGGCGGCTCAGCCCGGTACCGACGCCGACGACCGCGCTGGACTTGACCAGGCGACCGGTGGCGGCCGCCTCGCCGGGCCGCTCGGGCCCCGTGTTGCTCACGCCGGCGACGGCGTCCCTGGCGCGGCGGTGGGGGGCGGGAGCTCGGGAGGCGGTGCGTCGCCCATCCGGTCGGTCTCGTCCATGGCGAGGCGCAGGGCCTCCATCTCGTCGACGAGGCTGTCGACGTCGGAGCCGAGCCCACCGAGCTCGTCCACCTGGCTGGCGTCGACCGAGAGCTCGATGGCCCGGGCCACCATCTCGTCCATGCGGGCGTTCAGGAGGCGCAGACGATCCTCGGCCTCGCGGGTCACCGTGGCGAGTCGTCGGGCCGAGGCGAGCTGCGCCTCGAGGGCGGCGGCGGTCTTGTCGAGCGAGCTCCCCGCCGCCCAGGGGGCGTCGGCGTTGGCCCGCACCTCGTCGAGCTGGCGCTGCACGCCCGCCGTGTCGATCTGCCCGGACGCATCTGCGAGCACCTGGCCCTGCCGGGCGATGCGCCAGCTCTCGCGCACGGCGTCGTGCACCCGGTCGCCGATCTGCCCGAGACGGTCGCGCAGGGGCCCGCGCTCGGCGTTGCGCACGGCCTGGTCGAAGCGGCTCTGGGACTGGAGGGCCGACTGGACGAATCGCCGCCACGGCTCGTTGAGGGTGAACGGGTCGATGCGGTCGTCGCCCGCCTTGCGGGGGACCGCGTAGCCGACCCGTCCCGCCCACGCCGCGGCGCCCAGCGCCACCGCGCCGATCGGCCCGAGCCCGACGAGGATGGCCAGCGAGGCCCCCGCCCCGGCGAGCAGGATGCCCGACGGCGACATGATGGCCCGGGCCACGGGAGGGGTCAGGAAGCGGTCGCGGAACGAGAGGCGGGGCATCGGGGGCCTAGAAGTTGGAGACCACGGCGGCGAAGACCTTGTCGATCGAGGTGGGGTCGCTGGCGTCGTAGACGGCGGCGGTCGAGGCCTCGGCGATGCGGCGCAGGGTGGCGAGGTCGGCGTCGCCGCCGTAGGCGATGGGGAAGACCCGCACGGGCGACGAGAGCTGGCCCTCGCTGTCGGACTGGAGGCTGGCGAGCAGCTCGTCGAGCTGCTCGTCGTCGTCGGAGGTGTCGCCGTCGTCGTTCACACCGTCGGACAACAAGACCACGGCGTTGATGCGGTCGGGGTCGAACGCGGCGACGGCGTCCTCGTAGGCGGCCTGGGTGGCGCTGTAGAGCGGCGTGCCGTTGGTGGGCACGAGGTCGGCGATGGCGTCGGCCAGTTGCTCTCGCTGATCGGCGATGGGGCCGACCGGGACGACGTCGACGAACTCGGCGGTGCCCGATGGCCCGAGGTCGGTGGAGAACACGCGCAGCCCCACCTCGTCCTGCTCGGCGAAGTCGTCGAGCGCCTCGATGGCGGCGCGCTTGGCGAGGTCGAGCTTGGTCTCGCCGGAGTCGGGGTCGCCGATGTCGCCCATGGAGCCGGACACGTCCATGAGCAGGATCACCTGCGCGCCCTTGCGCTGGCGGTCCCACTTGTCGAGCAGAGCCACCATCACCTCGGGCTCGGGCACCTCGAGGAGGGTCTGGGGCTGGTCGGGGTCGACCCCGTTCTCGGCCACGATCGGCGCGGCGAGAGCCACGTCGGGGTTGCCGGGACGGAAGCCGAACTCGAGCACCCGCTCCTGGTTCTCGGGCTGCTGGACGAACTCGATGAACTTGGCGGCGGCGTCCTGCTCGGCCTGCGACACCCACTCGGCGTCGAGCGTGATGAGGGGGTTGTCGCTGAACAGCGTCCCCTCCTCGGGGTAGATGGCCACGAGCGGGACGCGGGGCGGACGCGGCTCCTCGCCCGGGTCGAGCACACCGTCGGGGTTGCCGGTGTTGTAGTCGATGACCGACTTCTCCTCGACGGCGATGGCCGAGGCGTAGGTGAGGGCGTTGCCCCGCTGGTCGGCCCGGTACATGTTGTTGAGGAAGGTCAAGGTGGTGTCGCCGTAGTGCACGACGGCCGATTCGACGTCCCGGGCCGCCTCGGCCACCTCGGGCTGGTCGAGGTCCTCGATGGTGAGGCCCTCGGTCTTGCCGGTGTTGGCGTAGGCCTGGGCGATGAGGGCGGACAGCCCGCTGGTCGAGAAGTTCGGGTTGGTCTTGCCCAGCCGGAAGGGGCCCCACTCGGGGTGGCCGAATGCGGCCCAGCCCTCGGGGTCGCGGGACAGGCGCAGGACGTCGGCCCAACCCACGGGCTCGTCGGGGTAGCCGAGGGCCTCGGCCATGGGCTCGGGCATGGCGATGACCAGCGGGGTGAGCATGAACGGCTCGCCCTCGGTGGCGATGGGCTCGTCACCCTGGTCGGTGAGCTGCTGGTTGAGCACCGCGCCCCACGCGCTGGAGGCGGGTGACCAGATGACCGGGAGCGGGCCCTCGACCGCCTCGTCCCAGCCGTCGCGCAGGAGCTGCTCGCTGCCGCCGGACGACTTGCGCTGCGGCCGCACGAAGATGCACTCGTCGCCCAGCTGGGCGTCGTCCGAGTCGTTGAAGGTGCGGGCCAGGTCGGTCATGAGGTCGATCTTCTCGGGGGAGACCGCCATGTCGACGACCACGCAGTCGCCCGGGTCCTCGCCGAGCAGGCCGTCCTCGGCCACGGTGTCCGAGCTGCTCTCGTCGCCACCGGTCGAGCAGGCCACGGCGCCGGCGGCCAGCACCATGCACAGCAGGACCGCTCCGATGCGTCTCGTCATGTCGCTTGCTCCCACTCTTCGATCAAGGCTTGGTACACCCCGGCGGAGGGGCCGGCGGGCGTGTCGTCCGGGGCGGGCCCGGGCGTCCAGCCGGCGCTCTCCAGCGCGGCCTCGAGGTCGTCCTCGCTGACGTCGACCTCGTGGCCCCGGATCGGGGCGATCACCACTTCGGCCCGGATCATGGGCGAAGGGTAGAGGACGGTGAACGCGTCGGACGTGCGGGCCTTCGTGGCGACCGCATCCGGGTCGAGGGTGCCGACCGCGTCCCAGGAGGCCGTCGGGAACTGCTCGAGCTGGGTGATCACCGGCTGGGCGGCGACGGCGGGGGGAAGCCCCGGGTCGGCGTTCTCGAGCTGCTCCAGCCAGTTCCGGAAGCCGGGGTCGGCGTCGAAGTCGTTCCTGGCGAACGCGGTGGTGCCGAAGTAGTCGGCGGCGGCCTGGCCCAGCACGAGGAGCCCGGCGGCCTCCTGGGTGGGGTCGTCGTGGCCGACCTCGATCCGGCCCTGGGTGGTGCTGCCCCCGTGGGCGCTCCACGGCTCGTCGGCGATCTCGCCGAGGCACCGCCAGCCCGTCTGGTCCACCCCGCCGCAGGCCGCCGCCAGCAGGTCGACGCGCGCCGCGGGCCCGACGAGGGCCAGCCGGGTGGTGGCGAGGACGTCGGAGGGCTCTCCGAGGACGGCGGGCTGGTTGGCGAGGTCGCGGCGGAGCTCGACGAGCGCCGGCCACGGGTCGAGCGTGAGCCAGCCGTCGATGTCGGACTCGGCCGGATCGAAGGCCGCGTCGGTCAGGCGCTCGGCGGTGTCGCCGGCGGGCTCGACGTCGAAGGTGACGTCGTCGTCCTCCTCGGCCAGGGTGGCGCAGGCGTCGGCCAGCTCGGTGGCGCAGATCAGGTGGGTGGCGCCGTCGCCACCCGATCCGTTGCCGCCGCCTCCGTTGCCGCCGCCGCCCCCGTCGTCGAGCATCCCGCGGACGAGCACCGCCCCGCCGATCATCACTGCAGCGCCCACCAGGGCCAGTAGCCGCTTCACGTGCCGCTCCTCACGTCGTGGGGGCCGCTGCCGGCGCCGGGATGTCCTCGGGCGAGAACGCACCGAGCTGCTCGTCCGTGGGGGTGGCTCCCGCCACGATCCGGCTGGCCTGGCGTCCGACCGCCTCTTCGAACAGGTTGCGGGCGAGGCGGCCGTTGCCGAAGCCCTTGCCCCGGGGCTGGGCCTCGAACCACGCCCGCACCCTGGCGACCACCTCGGGGGAGCACCGGTAGCCGGCCTTGTCGGCCTGGGACGAGAAGATGGCCACCAACTCGTCGTCGGTGTAGTCGGCGAAGGCGATCGTGCGCGGGAACCTCGAGGTGAGGCCCGGGTTGGCGTTGATGAAGTCGGCCATCTCGTCCGGGTAGCCGGCGGCGATGACCACGACCGAGTCGCGGCGGTCCTCGACGAGCTTGACGATGGTGTCGATGGCTTCGATGCCGAAGTCGCGTTCGCCGCCGCGTGCCAGCGCGTAGGCCTCGTCGATGAGGAGGACCCCGCCGTCGGCCTTGTCGAACACCTCCCGCACCCGGGTGGCGGTCTGGCCGATGTAGCCGACCACCAGCTGGGACCGGTCGGTCTCGACGAGCTGGCCCTTGTCCACCACCCCGAGGGTGCGGAAGATCTGGGCCACCAGGCGCGCGACCGTGGTCTTGCCCGTGCCCGGGTTGCCCGTGAAGACGAGGTGGCGACTGGTGTCGAGCACGGGCAACCCCCGCTCGCGGCGCAGGTTCTGCACCGCGATGAGGTCGGACACGAGCTTGACCTCGGCCTTGACCCCGGCCAGGCCGACGAGCCCGTCGAGCTCGGCGAGCAGCTCCTCGATGGGCCGAGCAGGGGGAAGGGGCTCCTCGTCGGGCGGTGCCGGCGCCCCCGCCGGTCCACTGGCGGCCGTGGCGGTGGCCGGGCCCGCCGGTCCCACACCCGGCTCGGGGGTGGTGGCGTCGTGGCGCCGCTCCGGGGCGCGCGCCCGGATCCCGTCGAGGGCGTGCAGGAGCAGGCCCCGGTAGTCGTCGATGGCGCGCAGCTCGGCTTCGGACGGTCGGGCGTCGAGGGAGGCGACGGTGTACGCGATCTGCAGCGCGAGGTCGTAGTAGCGGCGAGCGTGGCCGGTGCCGTGGCGTTCGTCGGCCTTGCGGAGGATGTCGAAGAGCACGGTCGTCTGCGACAGCTCGGACTGCTTGCCGGTGACCAGGCCGGCCTCTCGGATGAGCGCGGGGGTGGCGTGGTCGAGTTGGCTGTCCAGGCGGGGGCCGAAGGCCTCGATGAGGCCCAGGAGCTCGTCATCGGACTGGCGGTCGTCGCAGTCGATGAAGGCGAGGCTGAGGTTGTAGGCCTCGAGGACGACGTCGTGGCGCAGGTCGTCGGCGTCGACGCCGTCGAGGTCCGCGGCGATCTCGGCCATCACGGGGCTCAACGCGTCGACGAAGTCGCTCACGGCGTCCGCGAGGGCGCGGTCGCCGTTCACGCGTCCCGCTTTCGGGAACGGGCCGCACGGGCCGCTCGCACCACGCCTTGCGGAGTCGGACTCACGGGGGGATGGTAACGAAACCCGCCGGTAACCTCGGGGGCATGTCCATCGCTGATCTGGGACTCCGGGCCAAGGCCGCCTCTCGGGCGCTGGCCACGGCTTCCACCCGTGAGAAGGACGCCGGTCTGCTCCTGGCCGCCGACGGGCTCCTCGAGTGTGCCGACGAGGTGCTCGCCGCCAACGCCGTGGACGTGGAGCGGGCCGAGGGCGAGGGCGTGAGCGCCACGGTCGTCGACCGCCTCCGACTCACGCCCGCCAAGATCGAGGGCATGGCCGGCGGCCTGCGCCAGGTGGCCACCCTGCCCGACCCCGTCGGGGAGATCCTCGACGGCTGGACCCGCCCCAACGGCCTGCGCATCCACCGCGTGCGGGTCCCGCTCGGCGTCGTGGCCATCATCTACGAGAACCGGCCCAACGTCACCAGCGACGCGGCGGCACTGTGCGTCAAGGCGGGGAATGCCGCGTTCCTCCGGGGTTCTTCCGGTGCCATCACCTCGAACATCGCGATCGCGAAGGTGCTGCGCGACGCCTTCGCGGCCGCCGGCCTGCCCGAGGACTCGGTCGTGCTGGTCGAGGACACCACCCGCGAAGGCGCGGTCGAATTCATGCAGCAGCGCGCCAGCATCGACTGCCTCATCCCGCGGGGTGGGCCGTCGCTCATCGCGTCGATCCGCGAACACGCCACCGTCCCCTTCGTGATCGACGGCGACGGCAACTGCCACGTCTACGTCGACGAGTCCGCCGATCTCGCCATGGCCGAGGCCATCGTCGTCAACGCCAAGACCCAGCGGCCCTCGGTGTGCAACGCCCTCGAGTCCATCGTCGTGCACCAGAAGGTGGCCGAGCCCTTCCTCACCCGCCTGGCGCCGGCGCTCGAGGGGGTCGAGCTCGTGGGTGACGACCACACCCGGTCGATCCTGCCTTCTGCCGGTGCGGCGTCCGAGGCCGACTGGGGCACTGAGTTCCTCGACCTCAAGGCCTCGGTGCGGGTCGTGGACTCGCTCGACCAGGCCATCGACCACATCAACCGGTACGGCTCGGGCCACAGCGAGGCCATCGTCACCCGGGACCTCGAGTCGGCCGAGCGCTTCACCGCGGAGGTCGACGCCGCCGCGGTCCTGGTCAACGCCTCCACCCGCTTCGTCGACGGCGAGGAGTTCGGGTTCGGCGCCGAGATCGGGATCTCCACCCAGAAGCTCCACGCCCGGGGCCCGATGGGCCTGCGCGAGCTCACCACCGCCAAGTACGTCGTCCACGGCGAGGGCCAGATCCGAGGCTGACCTCGGGCCGCTGAGCCCGGCGATCGCTTGCCGAAGGTCGGTCTTCGTCGTACCGTCGCTGGCGACGGGTGCGGACCGGGGAGGGGCGACATGCGACGAGCCCGCGATGGCCGAGGGGCGCGGCTGCTCGCCCCTGTCCTGATCACGGCGGTTCTGGCCGTGCTCGCCGTGCTGTTGGCACCCGGTGGTGCCGGGGCCCAGCGCCTCGGTCCGGCGGCGACCCGGGCGGGCGGAACGCCGGAGGCGGCGCTCGGGAGCATCTCCCAGGTCGCGGGTGGCGACGGGCACTCGTGCTTCCGGCTGAGCACGGGCAACGTGAAGTGCTCCGGGAACAACTTCAACGGGCAGCTCGGCGACGGCACCCGCAACAGCCGCCTCGAGCCGGTGCTGGTGTCCAACCCGAACGGCACCGGTCCGCTCGGCGACGTGGCCGAGGTGGCCACCGGTGGAGACATCTCGTGTGCCCGCCTGGCCAACGGCCAGGTCCGCTGCTGGGGCATCAACGTGGATGACCAGCTCGGTGGCGGGTCGCCCGCGCTCAGCAGCGCCTTCCCCGTCGTCGTGTCGAACACCGCGGGGACCGGGCCGCTCACCAACGTGACGCAGATCACCGTCGGGGCCGGGCACGCGTGTGCCCGCCTGGGCAACGGCCAGGCGGTGTGCTGGGGATTCAATGCGTCGGGGCAGCTCGGCGACGGCACCACCACCTCGCCGCCGCGGCCCGTGGCGGTCTCGAACCCGGCGGGCACGGGGTCGCTCACCAACGTGTCGAGAGTCGCGGCCGGCAACTCCCACACGTGTGCGCGGCTGACCACGGGCCAGCTCCGCTGCTGGGGGGCGAACGCGAGCGGCCGCCTGGGTGACGGGACGACGACCGACCGCCTGCGGCCGGTCGTGGTGAAGAACCCGGCGGGCACCGGTCCCTTGACCGACGTCTCCAAGGTGGCGACCGGCCACTCGCACACGTGTGCGCGCCTGACGTCGGGGCAGCTGCGGTGCTGGGGGGCGAACAGCGACGGGCGGGTCGGCGACGGCACCACGACGAACCGGCTGCTCCCCGTGGTGGTGTCGAACCCTGCGGGGTCGGGCTCGTTGAGGGACGTGTCGAAGGTGGCGGCGGGGGCGGCCCACACGTGCGTCCGACTGACCTCGGGCCAAGCCAGGTGCTGGGGCTCGAACGCGAACGGCCGCCTCGGCGACGGCACGACCACCGACCGGCCACGTCCCGTGGTGGTGTCGAACCCGGCGGGCAACGGCCCGTTGACCGACGTGAAGGACGTCGCCGCCGGTGTGGCGCACACGTGCGTGAAGCTCGGCTCCAAGAACGCCCGCTGCTGGGGTCAGGACAGCGTCGGCCGACTCGGCGACGGCGCCGGGGGCGGCAGTGTGCGGCCCGCGGTCGTGCAGGACGGCGCGGACCTGGGCGCCCTCGGCGGCATCACCCAGATCGTCGGCGGCGGCCTCCACGTGTGTGGGCGGACGACCGCCGGCGAGGCCCGCTGCTGGGGCTTCAACGACGCCGGGCAGACGGGCAACGACGACACCAGCACCTCGGAGGCGACCGCGGTCCCGGTGGTCGGGACCACGGGGTCGGGCCGCCTCTCCGGGATCGTGCAGCTGGCGGCGGGGAGTCGCCACACTTGTGCGCGCCTGACCACCGGCCAGGTTCGGTGTTGGGGGGACAACTTCTTCAGCGGTGGTGCACTGGGCGACGGCAGCACCACCAGCAGCGGCCGACCAGTGGTCGTCTCCAACGCCACCGGCACCGGTCCGCTGACCGGCGTCGCCCAGATCGCGGCCGGCGCCGGCACCTCCTGCGCGGTCCTCGTCAACGGGCAGGCCCGGTGCTGGGGCTTCAACTCCGCAGGCGAGGTGGGGGACAACACCACCACGAATCGCACCCGTCCCGTGACGGTGCTCAACGCGGCGGGAACCGGTCCGCTGACCGACGTCGCCGAGATCGCGATCGCCAGCGGCGCCGCCTGCGCCCGGCTGACCACCGGGCAGGTCCGGTGCTGGGGCAACAACGCCAACGGTCGTCTGGGGGACGGCACCACCACCAACCGCCCCCTGCCGGTGACCGTCCTCAGCCCCGCGGGGTCCGGCGCGCTGACGGACGTGGCCCAGATCTCGATCGCCCAGGGTCACGCCTGCGCCCGCCTCAACATCAACGAGGTGCGGTGCTGGGGCAATGGAGCAGACGGGCGGCTGGGCGACGGCACCGGGACCACCCGGGTGCTGCCGACCGCAGTCCTGAACCCGCAGGGCAACGGCCCGCTGACGGGCGTCGGTCAGGTCGTGGCCAACGGCTCGGGGACGTGCGCCCGGGTCGGGGCACAGGTGCGTTGCTGGGGTGACAGCGTGAACGGGGAGACCGGGGACAACGTCGGCGCCGACCGCGTGCTGCCCGTGACGGTGCTCGACCCGCCGGGGCTTGGTCCGCTGACCAGCGTGACCCAGGTCGCACGGACCGGGGCCAGCGCGTGCGCGCTGCTCTCGAACGGCGAGGTGCGCTGCTGGGGCGACAACGCCTTCGGGTCCATCGGTGACGGCACCACGGGCACCGACCGCTTCCTGGCGACGGCCACGCAGGTCTGAGCCTGGGCCCGGAGCGCCCTGTCAGCTGTCCTCGAGTCGCTCCAGGGGACCGACGACGAACGAGCGCGGCGGCTCGGGCCGGCTCGAGTGGCAGGTGAGCAGACGGGGCTCGGCGTCGTTCGACGCAGTGACCTCGGCCCGATGGCGCCGGCCGGCGAGGTCGATCACGACCGCCCACGCACCCTCCCCGAGGCGCTCCCGGTGCCAGCCCGTCAGCGCGTCGATGCGGCGCTCGCCGGTCTCCTGGCGCACCGCCAGCTCGGCCGCCTGAACGGGCGGCGGCAGGGCAGACCGGCCCCGGTAGTGCTCCAACGGCAGCAGGCCGCGGGCGAGCTCCTCGAGGAATCCCACCACGGCGTCGACGGAGACGCGGCCGAAGTAGCAGCCGTGGGGGAGCAGGACGACGTTGGCGGCGAAGCGGTCGCCGCCGATGTGGGAGCACTCCCACACGGGCGCGGGCCCGAGGGCCCGCATGGCCCGGACGAGCGGGCGGCCCTCGTTGGCGCAGCAGGCGTCGTGGCGGCCGTTGGTGCACACGACGAGGAGGGGCTCGTCGCGGCCGGCCCCGACCGGCGGCGGGGCGGTCATGGGCGGGTCGAGGCGCCACCCATCGGGGCCTCCGAGGGCCGACCGGGTCAGGCGCTCGTCGCCCACCGTGGAGCGGGCCCGCACGACCATCGGCGGCGACGTGCGCTCGGCATCGGCCTGGACGCCCTGGCGCACGAGTACGGCCTTCGCGCGCGCTCCTCGGTCGAACGTCACGAGCGGCTCGGCCAGGTGAGCGGGCAGGTCGCTCTCGGTGAGGGCGTGGCGGCCCCACGCGCCCGGCCACTCGACCAGCAGCCACTCGTCGACGTGGGAGGCGGTGGCCGCCAACGGTTCGGCCAGGTCCCGGCTCGTGGCCGCGCAGAACGGGACCCGGCCCCGGCCGGGCCGGCCGGCCGGCGACGAGGGCATCGAGTCGCTCAGCGGTCGACTCGCTCGACGATGCCCTCGCGGTACAGGCGGCGCAGGACGACGAGCGACGAGTCGCAGTCGAGGAGGCCGTCGTCGGCGCGAACGTGCCGGCCGGCGACGAGGGCATCGACGAGGGGTGCGGCCTCGACGGGCAGGCTGATCACGCGGTCGCGCCGCACCAGGCGCACCCGGCCGCCCGCCACCTCGTGGCGCTCGAGGGCGCCGTGGCGCAGCTCCAGCAACGTCGTGGCGTCGGGGGCCGCGGCCCGCAGGGCCCGGCGGAGCTCGTCGGCCGCGTCGACGGGCGGGTGGGCCGACCAGAGGTCGTGTTCGAGGCGTCCGACCAGGAGCTCGGGATCCAGCGCGTCGAGGCGTTCCGCGAGGTGCACCCGGAACTCCTTCCAGGCCTCGTCGAACCCGTCGTCGCCGCGCCCGTCCCTGCTCCCCAGGGCCCCCACCGGCAGCGCCCGGCGGAGGGCCACGTCGTCGTCGGGGAGGACGTCGGCGAGCAGGCGGAGGACGTGGCGCCAGGTGAAGGCGAGCACGCCGACGGTGAGGTGCAGCGAGGCGGCGTCGCTCGTGCGGGCCTGGTGGCCGAAGCCCCTCGGCAGGTAGAGGCAGTCACCTGGTTCGAGTGTGCCGGACCACACGGGCTCGCCGAACGCCGGCGGGGGAGCGCCGCGGCCGCGGCGATGGGGCAGGACATCGGCCGGCTCGTGCACCGTCCAGTGCTTGGTGCCCTCCACCTGGAGCACGAACACGTCGTGGGTGTCGTAGTGCAGGTCGAACCCCTCGGCGGCGGGCGGGGAGAGGTAGGCGTTGGCCTGGACACGGTGGCCCAGCTCCTCGGCGAGGCCGCGGCAGAGATCGCGCGCCGGCGGCCAGGTGCGTTGCAGTGCCTGCCCCACGATCGACGCGCCGGCCCACGCCTCCTCCGCGATGCGCCCCGGGTTGGCCAGGTCGTGCACGGTCGTGTGGCCGGCGCCGGCCGAGCGCAGGTAGGTCGACGACGGGAGCCCGCTACCGTCCCGGATGAGCCGGAAGAACGGGCTGCGCAGGCCGTGGTCGGCGATCATCTCGACCAGGTCGTCGGACGACAGGAGTTCCGAGAACCGGTCCGCCGCCGCGGCGCCGCCCCGGTGCAGGGCGAGCGCTCGCTCCCAGTGGTCGGTGAGGAACGCCTGCTCGTCGCCGACGAGGGCGCGGAGGTGCGGACGCGGGGAGTGGGTCACCGAGGGGCTCGGTCGGGCCGCTCGGTCGGCGCCCGGTGGGTCAGGGTGAGGGCTCAGTCGCCGCCGTCGGTGTCCCCGCCGTCGGTCCCGTCGCTGTCGCCGCCGTCGGTCCCGTCGCTGTCGCCGCCGTCGTCGCCATCGGCGTCGTCGGAGGCGTCGCCGTCATCGCCCATGCGCACGCCGGGGGCCGCGGTGTCGAGCTCGATCGTCCAGTCGGTGGTGATGTCTGCGTCCGTGATGGCCATGGGCGCGAGTCGAGCACCGTCGGCCGGCGCGGTCAAGGCCCAGTTGGGAGGGGTATCGGGCGGTCGCGTGGGGGCGGGTGGTGCCCGTGGTGCCGGAATCTTGACCGAGCGGTCAAGGACCGTGGGTACGATCAGGGGATGGAACCCCGATTCGAATCGGTCCCGGCGGTGCGCGAGAGCCTGGCCGATGTCAACTACCTCGCCGACGAGGGCATCGCCGGCGTCGTGTACCTGGCCGACCGGCTCCAGAAGCCCATCCTCGTGGAGGGGCCCGCCGGTACCGGCAAGACGCAGCTCGCCAAGTCGGTGGCCGAGATCACCGGTTCGCGCCTCATCCGCCTCCAGTGCTACGAGGGCCTCGACGAGTCCAAGGCGCTGTACGAGTGGAACTACAAGAAGCAGCTCCTGCGCATCCAGGCCGAACGCAACACCGACGGCACGTGGGACGACATCGAAGACGACATCTTCTCCGACGACTTCCTCCTCACCCGGCCCCTCCTCGAGGCCATCCGGGCCGAGGATCCGGTCGTGCTGCTCATCGACGAGGTCGACCGCGTCGAGGTCGAGACCGAGGCGCTGCTCCTCGAGATCCTCTCCGACTACCAGGTGTCCATCCCCGAGCTGGGCACGGTGTCGGCTCGGCAGATCCCGCTCGTGTTCCTCACCTCCAACAACACCCGTGAGCTGTCCGAGGCGCTCAAGCGGCGGTGCCTGTTCCTGCACATCGACTACCCGGACCTCGAGCGCGAGAAGGAGATCGTCCTGGCCAAGGTGCCGGACATCACCGAGAGCCTGGCCGACCAGGTCGCCCGCATCGTGCGCTCCATCCGCCAGCTCGAGCTGAAGAAGTCGCCTTCGGTGTCGGAGACCCTCGACTGGGCCCGCACCCTCGTCCTGCTCGGCATCGAGCAGGTCGACGAGGCGCAGGCCACCGAGACCATCAACATCCTGCTGAAGTACCAGACCGACATCGCCAAGGCCATCAAGGAGTTCGGCGGCGACGGCCAGGCCTGGGTGCGGGGCGGCAAGACCCCCTCCTCGCAGAAGAGCTGACCGTGATGGAGGCTGCGGAGCGGAGCGGGGCAGCGCCGATCGCCCGACCGGATCCCGAAGGGGCGCCGACGGAGGAGGCGCAAAGGTGAGCGTCGTCGCGCCCTCGCCGATGCTCGAGCTCCTCGCGGGGTTCATCCAGGAGCTGCGCGAGGCCGGCCTGCCGGTCAGCCTCACCGAGAACCTCGACGCGATGGAGGCCATCAAGCACATCCCCCTCGAGGATCGTGAGGCCTTCAAGTACGCGCTGGCGGCCACGCTGGTGAAGAACAACGCCCACTGGCGGTCGTTCGAGACGGTCTTCGAGGTCTACTTCTCGCTGCGGGGCAAGGAGTACCTGATCGACCAGGGCGACGACGACGAGCGCGACGGCGCCGCCGGCGACGCCGACGCCGGCGACCAGCCGATGCAGGGCCAGGGCGGCGCCGGCGGGCGCATGAGCAACGACGAGCTCGCCGAGATGCTCTACCGGGCCCTGATGCGGGGCGACGAGGCGATGATGCGCGCCATCGCCCGCCAGGCGGTCGAGCGCTTCGCGGGTATGGAGCCGGGCCGCCCCGTCGGCGGTACCTACTACCTCTACCGCACGCTGCGGAACCTCGATCTCGACAACCTCTTCGAGCGGCTCATGGAGCACTCCCGCGAGGAGTCGCCCGAACCGTTGAGCCCCCTGGAGGAGCGCCTCGAGGCCGACGAGTACCAGCACCGGCTCGAGCAGCTGAAGCAGGAGGTCGAGGCGGAGATCCGTCGGCGCCTCGTGGCCGACCGCGGCGTCGAGGCGATGGCGAAGACGCTGCGCAAGCCGCTGCCCGAGGACGTCGACTTCATGCACGCCAGCCGGGAGGAGATGGCCAACCTGCGCAAGGCCATCTACCCGCTGACCCGCCGTCTGGCCGTGCGCCTCGCCCGCAAGCGGCGTCACGGACGCAAGGGCCCGCTCGACTTCCGCAACACCGTGCGCCACTCGCTCAGCTACGGCGGGGTCCCCGCCGAGCCCAAGTTCCGCTTCCCCCGCCCGGCGAAGCCCGAGATCATGGTCATCGCCGACATCTCGGGGTCCGTGGCGGCGTTCGCCCGCTTCACCCTGCACCTCGTCTACGCCATCAGCAGCCAGTTCTCGAAGGTGCGGGCCTTCGTGTTCATCGACGGGCTCGACGAGGTCACCCGCTTCTTCGAGGGCGTGGAGGACATCGCCGACGCGGTGCACCGGGTCAACACCGAGGCCGACGTGGTCTGGGTGGACGGCCACTCCGACTACGGGCACGCCTTCGAGGTGTTCTGGAAGGAGTACGGCAAGGACGTCGGGCCGAAGACGTCCGTCATGATCCTCGGCGACGCTCGGAACAACTACCACTCCTCGCAGTCGTGGGTCATCAAGGAGATCCGCCAGAAGGCCCGTCACGTCTTCTGGCTGAACCCCGAGCCCCGCTCCTACTGGGACACCGGCGACTCGATCGTCAGCGAGTACGGCATCCACTGCGACGGCGTCTACGAGTGCCGCAACCTGCGGCAGCTCGAAGGCTTCGTCGAGCGCCTCGCCTGAACGGCGCCGGCCCGGTCAGGCCCGCTGGGAGCGGTGAGCGGCGGCGCCGCCACCGGCCGTGCTGAGGTTCATGGCGGTGTTGACCAGCGAGACGTGGGAGAACGCTTGGGGGAAGTTGCCGAGCAGTCGGCCGGTGGACGGGTCGTACTCCTCGGAGAGCAGGCCCACGTCGTTGCGGAGCCCGAGCAGCTTCTCGTAGAGCGCCCGGGCGTCGGCGCGACGCCCGAGCAACTCGAGGCAGTCGGCCAGCCAGAAGGTGCAGAGGAGGAACGCACCCTCCTTGCCCGGCAGGCCGTCGGCGGTGTGCTCTGTGCGGTAGCGGAGGACGAAACCGTCGTCGGTGAGCTCCCGCTCGATTGCCTCGACCGTGGCCCGGACACGCTCGTCGGCGGCTGGGAGGAACCCCACCAAGGGCACCAGGAGGAGGCTCGCGTCCAGCGCGTCGCTCCCGTAGGCCTGGCGGAACGCGCCGTCGGTTCGGACCCCGTGGGCCAGCACGTCGTCTCGGATCTCCTCGGCAAGGCGCCGCCAGCGCTCCACGGGCCCGTCCAGGCCGAAGCGCTCGACCGCGAGAGCCGCTCGATCGGCCGCGACCCAGGCCATCACCTTCGAGTGGGTGAAGTGCCGGCGACCACCG
Organism: Acidimicrobiales bacterium; assembly: GCA_016794585.1. NCBI lineage: Bacteria > Bacillati > Actinomycetota > Acidimicrobiia > Acidimicrobiales > Acidimicrobiales bacterium. The sequence continues at coordinate 188,821 of JAEUJM010000043.1, read as the reverse complement.
CGGACCTCCCAGATGCCCTCGTCGGGTTCGTTCCAGCAGCCTTCGAGGAAGTCCATGAGCACCTTCTCGAGCTCCCACGACTCGTGGCCCTCGGCCAGTCCCGCGACACGGGCCTGGTGGGTCGCGTCGAGCACCTCGCCGAACACGTCGAGCTGGAACTGGTCGCTGGCGGCGTTCCCCACCCGAACGGGCGCCGAGCCCTCGTGGCCGGCCAGCCAGGGGACCTCGTACTCGGTCAGGCGGCGTTCACCGGCCACGCCGTACATGATCTGGAGCTTGTCGGGCTCGCCGGCGACGGCCCGCATGAGCCACTCCCGCCACGCCGACGCCTCGTCGACGTAGCCGGCGCTGAGCAGGGTCATGAGGGTGAAGGTGGCGTCGCGCAGCCAGCAGTACCGGTAGTCCCAGTTGCGCACGCCGCCGAGGACCTCGGGCAGCGAGGTGGTGGCGGCGGCTGCGATCCCACCGGTGGGGCCGAAGGTGAGGCCCTTGAGCACGACGAGCGAATCGTGCACCACGTCGGACCACTCGCCCCGGTAGGTGTTGCGGCCGCTCCAGGACTGCCACCAGCGCTGCGTGTAGTCCAAGGCGGCGTGGACGTCGGGCGCCGGCTCCGGTGGGAGGTGGGAGGGGAACGTGGCGAGCTCGAAGGGGACCGTGTCCCCGGGCCCGACCGAGAAGCGGGCCTCGGTGCGGTGGTCCATGCCGTGGGTCTCGACGGGAGTGTCGAGGCAGAGCCCGTCGGGCCCCGCCACGGCCAGCAGCCGGCCGTGGTCCTGACGGACCCAGGGGACGATCGAGCCATAGTCGAAGCGCATGCGCAGGTCCATGACCATCGGGACCCGACCGCTGCGGCCTTCGACGATGCGGATCAGGTTGGGGCGCTCGTCGCGGGGCACCATGAAGTCGATCAGCGCCGCCGACCCCTCGGCGGTGTGGAACACGGTCTCCAGGATCAGGGTGCCCGGCCGGTAGGCGCGCTCGACGCGGAGGACCTCGGTGGCCGGCGCCAGCTGCCATCGGCCGTTGTGCTCGTCACCCAGCAGGGCGGCGAAGCAGGCGGCCGAGTCGAAGCGCGGGGTGCAGAGCCAGTCGATGGACCCGTCCTTGCCCACCAGCGCAGCGGTCTCGGTGTCGCCGAGCATCGCGTAGTCCTCGATGCGGGAAGGGCTCACCCCACCAGCTTGTCGTGGTGGCGGGCCGCTCGCTCGGGTCAGAGCCGGTCGATGACCTCTTCGAACAAGGAGAACAGCGCCGGGCGCTCGTGGCGCTCGCGGGCGAGCACGCCGAGGCGGCGGCCCCGGTTCACCAGCTCGCGGGCCTCCCGGCCCGGCCACGGGCGGGGGAGCAGTTCGGGCGGAAGCAGCGGGTCGCGGCTGAAGCAGGCCTCGAAGTCGATCACCGTGGTGAGCGCGCCGGCGAGGAACTCGGCCTCGGTGAGCCGCTCCTGTCGGCTGCGCATGTCGGTGAGGGCCTCGGGCACCTCCTTGTAGCGCTCGATGAAACCCTGGTACCGGCGGGCGAGGTCGTCGAGCGCCCAGAGGCGGCCGGCAAGGGTGCGGGGATCTCGCTCGCCGCCGATCTCGAGCTCGTCGGTGACGGCCGTGGTGACCGCGTCGGCCACCCCGAGGCGCTCGGCCTCGGCGGTCACGACCGACTCCCACGAGTGGGGGGACACGTAGAGGCCGTTCTGGATCTGCCCGGCACCGAGGGCGAACAGGCGGCGCACGAAGGCGGCCACGCTCTCGTCGTCCACCGGGGCCACGGCGACGAGGTGCCAGCGCCGGTCCCAGCCCCGCCCGGCGGCGTCCTGGACGTAGGCGAGGCGCGCCCGCTCGAGCGCGGAGTCGAGGAAGGCCCGGCCCGCCGGGGTGGGGGAGTAGCGGTCGCCGTCCTCGGTGGCGAAGAGACCTTCGTCGACGATCAGGGCGAGCTCGGCCCGCACCTGCTCACGGGTCTGGCCGCAGGCCTCGGCCACGGGCTCGACCTCGCTGGCCACGATGCTGCCGTCCTGGCCCGCCATGCCCATCACGAGGAGGCGGGTGGGGATGTGGTCGTCGGGCGCCCGGTCGGTCACGGCGCCGAGGCTACTGCCGGGCGAGGAGGCTCCCTCAGGCCGGCCGCACGGGCGTCGATACTGGGTGCGTGTCACGCCGTGTTCGCGCCTTCTGGCTTCTCGTCGTGCTGCTGATGCTCGCGATGACGGGTTGCGACGCCGGCCGGTCGCTGCGCTTCTTCGGGACCGGGTCGGGTCGGGCCGACCGGGTCGAGATCGCGCTCGACGCCCCAGCCCGCCCCGTCGACGTCGGCGCCGGAGCCTTCACCATCGAGTGGTGGATGCGGGGCTGGCGGTCCAACAACCCGTCCGGGGTCGTGGCGTGCGGCGCCGGTGCCTACGGGTGGATCGGCGGGCACGTGGTGGTGGACCGCGACCGCTTCCCGTTCAGCGGGCCCGACGGGCGGGACTTCGGGGTCTCCGTCGACCGCTACGGGGACGTCGCCTTCGGCGCGCAGGACGGCACCGGCGCGGCTTCGACGGTGTGCACCGACCTCCCCGGCGACGGCGTGCTCGACGGGCGCTGGCACCACGTGGCGGTGGAGCGCACCGGCGCCGATCATCTTCAGATCTGGGTCGACGGGGTGCGCCGGGCCGATGGCGTGGGCCCGGCGGGCGACCTCTCCTACCCCGACGGGACGACCGGCGCACGACCGGCCGATCCCTACCTGGTGATCGGGGCGGAGAAGCACGACGTCGGCGCGGCCTACCCCTCGTTCGCGGGCCGCCTCGACGAGCTGCGGGTCTCCTCCATCCGGCGGTACCGCACTGCCTTCGCCCGACCGACGGCGCCGTTTGTCGCCGACTCGGCGACGGTGGGCCTGTACCACTTCGACGAGGCCGCGGGGTCCCGCGTGACGGACTCGTCCGGCGCGGTCGGCGGCCCCAGCCACGGGCTGGTGCGCTTCACGCCGTCCGGGGCCCGTCCGGCGCGCACCGACGACACGCCGTTCGGCTGATCGGCTCGAGCTCGCCGAGCGGCGGCACCGCGGGTGGGCTCAGACGTGCAGGCCGCACTCGGTGCGGTCGCGTCCGGCCCATCGTCCGGACCGGGGGTCGTCGCCGGGAGCGACCGGCTTGGTGCACGGCTCGCAGCCGATCGACAGGTAGCCCTGGTCCACGAGCGGGTTCTGGGGCACGTCGTGGTCGGCGATGTAGCCGGCGACGTCGTCGTCGGTCCAGGTCGCGATGGGGTTCACCTTGACCAGCCCACGCAGGTCACGGACCACGATGGGTGCGGAGTCCCGACTGGCGGCCTCGACGCGGCGCAGGCCGCTCATCCACGCGGCCTTGCCGGCGAGGGCCCGGTCGAGCTGTCCCACCTTGATGGCCGAGCAGCAGTTCTCGGGGTCGAGCTTCCAGAGCTCTTCCGCGTGGTGGGCGACGGTCATGATGCGCATGTTCAGGCCGTAGCGCCGGCGCACGTCCTCGACGGTCTGGAGCGTCTCGGGGAAGTGGTAGCCGGTGTCGATGAAGACGACCTCGATGGCAGGGTCCACCTTCACCGCCAGGTCGATGAGCACGGCGTCGGTCATCGAGGCCGTCATGCACAGGTAGGGCGCGAAGCAGTCGACCGCCCACTGGATGATCTTGCTGGCGGGCAGGCCCTCGAACTCGCGGTTGAGGTCGGCGAGCTCGTCGTCGGAGAAGGAGGGGACGTCGAGGCCGACGGGATCGAAGGCCATCAGGTCGCGCACTCCGAGTCACCGACCTCGGCCACGTAGGGCCCGGTCTCGCCGTAGTCCACGTAGTACTCGGGGCCGTCCTCGGGCTCGGGGAACCAGTCGAGGTCGAGCAGATCCTTGCGGACCTCGTCGACGCCGCCGACGCGGGCCAGCCAGCTCTGGAAGGCCTCACCCGCCTCACGCTCACCGGCGTAGCGACGCACGACCCGCACCGCGGCCTCGGGGGCGTTCTTGGCCGGGAGGCGCAGCGCCTTCTGGCCGAACTCGATGCGCTCCTCGCCGACGTAGCCGCCGAGGAGCATCTGGTAGCCGGGGGCGGCCTTGCCGTGGGCACGGCGCTCGGCCCCGAAGAAGCCGATGTCCGAGGCGTGGTGCTGGCCGCACGAGTTGGTGCAGCCGGAGATGTTGGTGCGCACGCCGCCGATCTCGGCGAGGCCCTCCTCTTCGAGGCGCCGGCCGATCTCGTCGGCGAGGCCACGGGACTGTGTCACGGCCAGGTTGCAGGTGTCGGCGCCCGGACAGGCGACGACGTCCCGGGTGAGCTCGGCCCCGGGCTGGGCCATGCCGATGACCTCGAGGCGCTCGTAGAGCGTGTCGAGCTGCGACTCCGAGAGGCCCCGGAACACGAAGTTCTGGCGATTCGTGACCCGGACCTCGGCCCCGAGCTCGCGCTGGATGGCGGCGAGCGCCCGGAACTGGTCGGCGGTCACGTCGCCCAGGCGGCTCCAGGCGTAGGCAGACACCGTGCCCTTGGCCGCGCCCCGCACGACGTTGGCCTGGTGCCAGCGGTCGCGCTGGTCGCCGCTGCGGATGGTCACGGGCGTGCCCTGTCCGATGGTCGGTGCAGTGGCCCCGGGAGCCAGGCCGGCGGGGTCGTCACCCAGCTTCTCGACGATGGCGGGAACGCCACCGGGCCAGGAGGAGGACGCCACGAGGAAGGCCCGCTCCTTCAACACGCGGGCCTGGAGCTCGTCCCACCCCATGGTGTCGACGAGCCACTTGAGGCGGGCGCGCAGCTTGTTGTCCCGGTTGGCGTGGTTGGAGAACACCCGCAGGACCGCCTCGAGGGTGGCGAGCAGCTCCTCCCGGGGCGTGAAGGGCTCGAGCGCGAGCGCGGGGTGCGGGGTGGCGCCGAGGCCCCCGGCGAGGAAGACGCGAAAACCCGCCTCGACCGAGCCGTCCTCGAGCGTGCGCGTGGTGGCGATGACTCCCACGTCGTTGAACATGGCCTGGCCGCAGTCGGTGGCGCAGCCGGAAAAGTTGATCTTGAACTTGCGGGGGAGGCGCTGGGCGAGGGGGTTGCGCAGGAAGTGCCGGTGCGCCGCCTCCGCCCAGGGGCTGATGTCGAGGGCCTCCTTCGGGCAGGCACCGGCCAGGTGGCAGCCCTGCACGGTGCGGACCGTGTCGCCGCAGGCTTCCCGGGTGGTCATGCCCACCGAGGCGAGCTTGCGCATGACCTCGGGCACCTCGGTCAGCTCGACGAAGTGGAACTGCACGTTCTGGCGGGTGGTGAGGTGGCCCCAGCCCCGAGAGTGCTCGTCGGCCAGGCGGCCCATCATGTCGAGCTGCTCGGGCAGCATCGAGCCGTAGGGGATCTTGACCCGCACCATCTGGTTGGTGCCGCCCTGGCGCTGGCCGTAGATGCCGTTGTTCAGGCGGAAGACCCGGAAGACGTCCTCGGGGAGGTCGCCGGCCTGGTACCGGGCGAGCTGCGCTTCGAACTTGGCGATGTCCGCGGACATCGCCGGGTCGATCTCGGCGTGCGGGAGCACGGGTGGGGCCTCCACGAGGGTCGAAAACCCGAGCGGATCGCTCAGGTATTCGAGGGAGTGTAGGAGAATCCCGACCCCGAAGGTCAAGTATTCTCAGAAACCCCAGGTATCAGCGGTGCTCGCGCAGCAGCTCGGAGACTCGGAAGGCCAGGTCGAGTGACTGGCGGGCGTTCAGGCGAGGGTCGCACATCGTCTCGTAGCGGTCGCCCAGGTCGGCGTCGAGGATCTCCTCGGCGCCGCCGAGGCACTCGGTGACGTTGTCGCCCGTGAGCTCGACGTGCACGCCGCCGGCCCAGGTGCCCTCGGCGCGGTGGGCGGCGAAGAATCCGGCGATCTCGGCGAGCACGTCGTCGAGGTGGCGGGTCTTGTGGCCCGTGCCACTGGTGAAGGTGTTCCCGTGCATGGGATCACAGGCCCACACCACGGGATGGCCGGCGTCGCGCACGGCGGCGAGCAGGGGAGGCAGCCCTGCCTCGATACGCGGGGCGCCCATGCGGCTGATGAGGGTCAGGCGACCCGGGATGCGGTCGGGGTTGAGGCGCTCACACAGCGCCAGCACCTCGTCGGGGGTGACGGAGGGGCCGACCTTGGCTCCGACGGGGTTGTGCACCCCGGAGAGGAACTCGAGGTGGGCGCCCTCGGGCTCACGCGTCCGCTCGCCCACCCAGAGCATGTGGGCCGAGCAGTCGTACCAGTCGCCTGTGAGCGAGTCTCGACGGGTGAGCGCCTCTTCGTAGCCGAGGATCAGCGCCTCGTGGCTGGTGTAGAAGTCGACCTGTTGGAGGTCGGGCTGCGAGGAGGTGTCGACCCCGCAGGCCTTCATGAAGCGCAGGGCGCGGTCGATCTCGGAGGCGAGCTGCTCGTAGCGGCGGCCCTCGTTGCTGCTGGCCACGAACTCCTGGTTCCACCCGTGCACCTGGCCGAGGTCGGCGAACCCGCCCTTGGTGAAGGCCCGGAGCAGGTTCAGCGTCGACGCCGACTGGTGGTACGCCTGCACGAGGCGCTCGGGATCCGGCGTGCGGGCTGCGGCCGTGAACCCGATCGAGTTGACGATGTCACCGCGGAACGACGGCAGCTCCACCGCCTCGACCTTCTCGACGGGTGACGACCGCGGCTTGGCGAACTGCCCGGCGATCCGCCCGACCTTCACCGTGGGGACGCCCGACGAGTACGTGAGCACGACGGCCATCTGGAGGATCACCCGCAGCTTGTCCCGGATGGCGTCTGCGGAGAAGGCGTCGAAGGACTCGGCGCAGTCGCCCGCCTGGAGCAGGAAGGCCTCGCCCGCGCTCACCTGGGCCAGGCTGCGGGTGAGCTCGCGGGCCTCGCCCGCGAACACGAGCGGGGGCAGGGTGGCGATGGTCTTGACGGCCTGGTCGAACGCGCCGGCGTCCGGCCAGTCGGGCTGCTGGCCGGCAGGGCGGTCGCGCCAGGACGACGGGGTCCAGGAAGTGGAGGCCACGAGCAAAGGATCGCGGGTCGCGTCCCCCACCGACAAGCGGTTTGGGGGAGTTGCCCGCTGGTGGTCCGGCCTAGGCGGCGTCGGTGGTGGCGGCGGCCTGGTCGCGCACGGTGCTGACCGCACGCTTCACCAGGCGGCGGGCGGCCTCGGCGGTGACGCCGAGCTCCTCGCCCACCTCTCGGTAGCTGCGCTTACGCCCGTCGTGCAGGCCGAAGCGCTGCTCGACGGCGTACCGGGCCCGCGTGTCCAGGACGCTCAACAGGTCGGTGACCATCTGCTGCTCGGCGCGGTCGAGGACCTCCTGCTCGGGGCCCGGCGTCGAGTCGGGGAGCAGGTCGACGAGTTCGTTGCTGTCGTCGTCGCCGATGGTCCGGTCGAGCGAGGTGGGGGTGGTGAGGCGGTGCAGGCGAGCGTGCTCGTCGTCGAGCTCGTCCCCGTCGCCCGCGACCTGGCGCAGCGCGGCCCGCAGGCTGGCCGAGCGGTCGCCCGGCAGGCGCACCAGGCTCGCCTTCTGGTCGAGGGCCCGGCCGATGGCCTGGCGGATCCAGAAGGTGGCGTAGGTGGAGAACTTGAAGCCCTTGCGCCAGTCGAACTTGTCGACGGCGTGCTCGAGGCCGAGGTTGCCCTCCTGGACCAGGTCGAGCAGCTCCATGCTCGGGGGGAGCGGGTAGCGACGGGCGACCGACACCACGAGGCGGAGGTTGGCCCGGATGAACCGGTCCTTCGCCCGCTCGGCGGCGCGCACGGCACGGTCGAGCTCGATGCCGGACTCGCCGTCGGCGATCCGCACGCGTGCCTCGGCGCCCTTCTCGATCACCTGGGAGAGCTCGCGCTCCTCCTGGGCGGTGAGCAGCGGCACCAAGCCGATCTCGTTGAGGTACTGGCCTACTGAATCGCTCATGACACCTTTTCCACGGGAAGTTCAGCTCTCTTAACGAGAATTACTGCCCTGTGATTCCCAGTTGCAGACATTTTCGGGGGCAACCGGGCCACACGACGGCGTTCCGGTCGAGTTCACCCTGCAACCACCGTGTTTTCCCGCCTGTTCCGGGGGGTGAAGTGACATCGGTCACTCCGGCCGCCGACGGGGTCGCCGAGGCGTGGAACAGGGGGCGAGGGAGGGTGCGGGCGAACACCTTCGTAACCAGAATGACACATTTCCACGACGGCCACAAGTACCCTCGACGGGTCGGGTGAGGCGCGACCCCTACACTCTCGGCCCGTGCCCGCCTCCCGGACCCTCGTCGGCGCGCTCCGCCGCCAGGCGTGGGTGATCGTGGCGGCCACCGTTGCAGGAGCGGCGCTGTTCGGGACGGCCTCGGCGCTGCTGCCCAAGACCTACGAGTCGAGGGTCGAGGTGCAGGTGGACCCGGTCTCGCTCGACCAGCGCTTCGGGGCGCCCGACGCCCCCGCCGACGATGCGCAGGCCATCGGGCGCGAGGTCCGGTTGGTCGAGAGCGCCGCCGTCCTCGGGAGGGCTGACGCCCAGATCGCCTTCGATCATTCGCTCGCGGTCGAGCAGGTGTCCGACGACACGATCGCGTTCGTCGGCCGCTCGATCAGCGGCCCCTACGCCGAGGCGGTCGCCAACACGGCCGCGAACACCTACCTGGCCGTGCGCGAGGAGACGGCCACCGGCCTGGCCGAGAGCGCGGTGACGTTCACCCAGGCGCGAATTGACGACCTGAACGCGCGCCAGGCGGCAGGCGAGGACGTGTCGGCGGACCTGGCCGACCAGCAGGCGCTTCTCGCCGATTACCAGGCCGGTCAGGCGGCGGTGGGCGACACCGCCGTCGTCACGCTCGGGCCCACCGACGCCGGCGACGCCGTGGCCCCCCGGCCGTGGAGCGCCGCTGCCAAGGGACTGCTGCTCGGCCTCGTGGCGGGCCTGATCATCGCCGCGGCCCGCGAGTACCTGCTGGTCCGTCCCCTTCCGGCCTCGCTCACCGGCTCGGTGCCCACGCTGCGCCTCTCCCGTCGTGACGGCGGCGACCTCCGGGCCGGTTGGGCCGAGCGGCGCCGGCCCGCAGTCGTGCTTCTCGTGGGCCTCGTGCTGGCCCGGGCCGGCCTGTACATCGCCCTGGGGGTGAACTTCGTGCTCGACGACTGGAGCCTGGAGTTCCAGCGGGCAACGGCCGGGACCTGGTCGTCGGTCCCGTCCGGTCAGGACCTCGTCAACGCCCGCCCTGGGGCGTGGTTGACCTTCACGCTCCTGCACGGGGTGGTCGGGCCGCATCCGCTCGTCCAATTCCTCGTGCTCACGGCCATCAACGTTGGCGTCGTCCTCGTCCTGTACACCGTGCTGGCCAGGTTCTTCGATCGGACCCTCGCGCTCGTGACCACCTCGGTCTGGGTGCTGCTCCCGATCCACCAGTCGATGACGGTCTGGTCCGGGACGAGCCAGATCGCCGTCGGGGCGCTCCTCTTCCTGCTCGGGCTGTGGGCCTTCACCGACGGACGCTGGCTCCTCGCCGGTCTCGCCTTCGCCGCGTCGATCCTCTGCTACGAGCTCGCGGTCCCCGTGGCCTTCGCATCGGTGGCGCTGGTGGCCACGCCGCTGGCGCCGCTCCGGGGCGGTGCGCCGGCTCCCAGGACGCCCATCACGCTGCTCACCCGGGCGGGCACGCTCGTCCCCGTGGTGGCGGCCACGGCGTGGTCCCGGGCCCACCCCGTGTACCCGCTGGAGTGGCGCATGCCCAGCCCCTCGACCCTGTGGTCCGGGCACTTCGGCATCGGCCTCTTCGGCAGTCTCGACACCCCCGACCTGTTGTTCGCCGCGGTGGGGGCGTTGGCCGCAGCGGGCGTCGTCGTCTGCCTCGTGTGGTGGGTGCGGGGCGATCGAGCCCGCGGCGCCGGCCCCTCGCTGGTCGTCGCCGGCGTCGGCGTCCTCGGGCTGGGCCTGTTCGTGTCCTTCACCGCCACCACCGGGGTGCTCGGCTTCAACGACCGGCTCTACGCGGTGTCCTCGGTGGGCGCGGCGATGATGCTCACGGGACTCGGCGTCTTCCTGTGGCGGCGCGTGCCGGTGACGACGATCGCGGTCGCCGCCGTCATCGTCCTCGTAGCGATGGTCGGTCAGTTCGTGTCGCTCCGCTCGTGGAGCCAGGCCGGCGCCGACGTGGTCGCACTGATGGACTACCTCGAGCGCACGTACCCGGACGCGGCCAGCACCAACTTCATCGTGGGCCCGACCCCGAGGTACCGCAACAACGTGATCGGCGCGTCCTCGCCCTACGGCGGCGCCGACTCGGCGTTCCGCCTGACCTTCCCGGATGCCGGGCCGCCGTGCGCGCTGCTCGCCGATCGGACGACGGTCCCGCCGGACACCTGCACCGGGTCCCTCGTCATCGCCAACTCGGCGGAGGAGTTCACCCCGACCCCCTGGGGCGAGTCCCTCGTCGACTGGTCGCGTGTCCTCGGGGCCGACGGAGCGCCCTGATCGCCCCCTCGTACACTGCGTCGGTGACCGGCAGGGGCGAGCGCATCGGGTTGTTCGGGGGGACCTTCGATCCGCCTCACGTCGGGCACCTCGCGGCGGCGGTCAACGCCCGCCACGACCTCGGCCTCGACGTGGTGCTCCTGGTCGTGGCCAACGTGCCGTGGCAGAAGGTGGGGGAGCGGGTGGTGAGCCCGGCCTCGGTGCGCCTCGAGCTGGTGCGCCTCGCCGTGGGCGATGTCGAGGGCGTCGAGGTGTGTGACCTCGAGATCCGGCGGGGTGGGCCGTCGTACACGGCCGACACCGTGCGTGAGCTGTTCGAGGAGGACCCTTCCCGCGAGCTCTACGTCATCGTCGGCAGCGACGCCGCGGCCGGGCTCCCGACGTGGGAGCGCGTGGACGAGGTGCGCCAGCGGGCCGTCATCGCCGTGGTCGACCGACCCGGTGGCTCCTGGGGCCCTCCGCGGGGCTGGGACGTCGAGCGCGTCGAGGTCCCTCGGCTCGAGATCTCGTCGACCGATCTCCGCGACCGTGTCGTGGACGGTCGTCCCCTCGACTACCTGGTCCCGGCCCCGGTCGTTTCGGGCATCGAGCGCCTCGGCCTCTATCGTGACGACCGATGAGCGAGCGGGACCGATGAGCCATGAGCCCATGGTCCTGCCCCCGGCCGGGACGGGCGAACGTGCCCGTCGCCGCCGGGAGCGCGAGGCCGCATCCGACGGGAGCGACGGGCCCCCGTCGGTCGAGGGGCCGTCCGACCCGGCTCCCGACGCCGAACCGTCCCGTCGCCGGGCCCACCCCGTCCTGCGTTACGCGTTCATCGGCACCTGGGTCGTCCTCATCCTCGCGATCCCGGTGCTCACCGTCGTCGGCATCAAGGCGGTCGGTCGCAGCAACGCCGGTCGCGAGCTGAACGTCGAGACCGATCCCCGGGCCGAGGGCTACGAGGCCGCGGTCGATCCCACCCCGACGATGCTCGTGACCCAGACCGACGACGCCGGCACGATCACCGGGGTCACCATGCTCTCGCTGAAGAACAGCGGGGGCGGCAACCTCACCTTCTTCCCGGCCGGCACGGTGCTCGAGCTGCCCTTCACCGAGACGGGGCAGGCGCCCATGAACGAGATCTACCAGGGTGCCGGCCAGACCGGCCTCGAGCAGCGGGTCGAGACGCTCCTCGTGGCGGCGGCCCAGGAGGACGTCGAGATCCTGAACAACGCGCAGTGGGCCAGCCTCGTGGCTCCGCTGGGCCCGCTCACCATCGACAACCCGGTCGAGCTGGTGACCACCGATGCCTTCGGGGGGCAGGTCACGTTCGCGCAGGGCCCGATCCCGGTGCCGCCGGAGCAGATCGGCCTGTTCGTGAACTCGCGGGGGCTCGAGGAGAACGACCTCACCCGTCTGGAGCGCCAGCAGGCCTTCTGGACGGCCTGGTTGGCGGCGGTGAAGGTGTCGACCGACCCCAACGCCGTCCCGGGCGAGACCGACAGCGGCCTGGGCCGGTTCGTCCGCGACCTCTCGAAGGGTGACGCCACCTTCAACACGCTCCCGGTCACCCCCATCGGGATCCCCGGGGTGGGTGCCACCGACTCCAACCTCTACCAGCCGGACCAGGTGGCGGTCGATGCGCTCGTGGCCGAGACCATCCCGCTTCCCGTAGGCGTCGGGCGCCTGCGGTCCCGTGTGCTCGACGGCACCGGCACCGAGGGCCTGGCGATCGAGGCGGCCCGCATCATCGTGCCCGCCGGCGCGGAGATCGCCATCGTGGGCAACGCCGAGAACTTCGGGCGCGAGCAGACCGTGGTCCAGTACTACGACCCCGCGGAGCGCGACCAGGCGCAGCGCCTCGTCGACGCCCTGGGCGTCGGACGCCTGGTGCTGCGGGAGAACGTCACCGACAACGTGGACGTCACCGTGATCATCGGGAGCGACTTCGAGCTCGAGAATGCGCCCGGCGCCTCGGCGGCGGCCACGACGACCACCGCGCCTCTCGGGGCGCCCGCCACCACCTTGCCGGTCGACCCGTTCGCGGTGACCACCACGGTCCCGTTCGGGGTGGCGCCGGAGATCACCCCGCCGACGGAGGCCCCCACTGGCTGATCCACCCCCGACCAAGACGTCCACCACCGCGCTCGACTGGGTCGTGGCCGCGGCCCGCGCCGCCGACGCCAAGCTGGGCGCGCGCACCCTCGTGCTCGACGTGTCCGACGTGTTGTCGATCACGGGCTGGTTCGTCATCACCAGCGGTGCCAACAGCCGGCAGGTGAAGACCATCGCCGAGGAGATCGAAGAGGCGGTCGCGGCCGCCGGCGGGCCCCGACCGCTGCGCATCGAGGGCCTCGACAGCCTGCGGTGGGTGCTCATGGACTACGGCGACTTCGTGGTGCACGTCTTCCTCGACGAGGAGCGCGACTACTACGAGCTGGAGCGGCTCTGGAACGACGTCCCCCGGGTCGCCTGGGAGCCCGACGCCGGCGGGGCCCGCACGGCCGAGTGACTAACGTCGTGGGTCGATGGGTGTGATCGACTTCGACGCCGCCACGCTGGCCGCCGACGGCTTCGCCGTCCACCGCAAGGTGTTCGACGAGGCGGAGATGGCCCGGGTCGTCGCCATGATCGAGGCCGCCGACGCGGTCAACCCGCACCACGACCAGCTGAACAACGGCGCCATGCGCTTCGCCAGCAACCTGCTGCCCTGCAGCGCCGACCTCCAGGCGTGGGTGACCCAGCCGGTGCTGCTCGACCTCGTGTGCCCCCGGCTCGGGCCCGACGTCTGGATCCGGTGGGACCAGGCCGTGGCCAAGGGCCCCGGCGCCCCCTTGTTCCCGTTCCACCAGGACAACGGCTACAGCCAGGTGGGCTTCGAGCACCTCCAGGTCTGGGTCGGCCTCAGCGCCGCCGACGCCGACAACGGCGGCCTCTGGCTCATCCCGGGCAGCCATCTGCGCACCTGGACCCACGCCAACGACGACGGCGTCGTGCGGGTCCTCGAGCCCACCGACGGTGCCGTGTGCATCCCCGCCGAGGTGGGCGACGTCGTGGTGTTCTCGTCCCACACCGTCCACGCCACCCTGCCCAACGTCAGCGATCGCCTGCGGTGGGCGTACGTCATCGAGTACGTCTCGCTGGACCACGCCGACCCCTACCTCACGCCGCCCTTCTTCGTCGCGGCGCGAGGGGGCCGCCCCGCCCCGTCCTGGGTCGATGCGCTGCCGGGCGCCGTCGCACCGTCCTAGACCGTGACCGACGAGCCGCTGCCGCCGGCGACGCCGCGGCCGCTCGGCGCCCTGGGGCCCATCGCCCCGCTCGCCTTCGGGTGCTGGCGCTTCCGGGACGACGACCTGGCGGGGGCCGTCGCCGCGGTCGGTGCGGCGGTGCAGGCGTTCGAGGTCGCAGGGGCGCGGGTGCTGGTCGACAACGCCGATGTCTACGGCGAGCGGGCGGAGGGCGGCGCCGAGGCGCTCCTCGGCCGGGTGCTCCGTGAGGACGCCACGCTCCGGGACCGGGTCCTGATCGCGACCAAGGCCGGCATCCGACCCGGGCGCTACGACGGGAGTGCCCGGCACCTCACCGCGGCGTGCGAGGCCTCCCTGCGCCGGCTCGGGGTCGACGCCATCGACCTGTTCCAGCTCCATCGGGTCGACCTGTTCACGCCGGTGGCCGAGACGGCTGCGGCCTTGAGCGCCCTGCGCGACGCCGGCACGATCCGCGAAGTGGGCGTGTCGAACGCCACGCCGGCGCAGCTCGACGACCTCGAGCGCCACCTCCCCTTCCCGATCGCCGCCGTCCAGGCCGAGTGCTCGCTGCTCGACCACCGCCCGCTCTTCGACGGCACCCTCGACTGGTGCGCCCGACGCGGTGCCGCACCCCTGGCGTACAGCCCGCTCGGGGGTGGGCGCCTGGGCGAGCGCTCCGGTGAGGTGCGCCCCGATCTGGCTGCCCGGCTGGACTCGCTGGCAGGGCGCGAGGGCGTCGACCCGGTCGCGGTCTGCCTCGCGTTCGTCGCCGCTCACCCGTCCCGGCCGGTGCCCATCGTCGGCTCCCAGCGGCCCGATCGCCTGGTCGCCGCCGCGGCCGCACCCCGTGTCCGCCTCGATCGCAGCGACCTCTACGGGCTCATCGAGGATTCGCGCGGCTACGAGATGCCCTGACCCACTAGATGCCCGGACGCGGCCGACCCCGGCCACTGGGGCCGGGGTCGGTCCGGGTCACACTCAGGGTGGAGGCGAAGGGATTTGAACCCTCGAAACCTCCTGCATGCCATGCAGGCGCTCTACCAGGCTGAGCTACGCCCCCTGGGGTGCGGGGGCACACGATAGCAGCACCACCCCCGGCCTCCGCCAAGCCGGAACGGGTTCCGGGCGGCGAGGGTGCCGTCGGTACGATCGGGAGATGGACGAGCAGCCGTACGACTTCCGTGCCATCGAGGAGAAGTGGCAGGCCCGCTGGCGCGACGAGGGCACCTACGAGGTCGACAACGACGACCCGCGCCCGAAGTCCTACGTGCTGTGCATGTACCCGTACCCCTCCGGCGCCGCCCACATGGGCCACGTGCGCAACTACACCTTCGGCGACCTGCTCGTCCGCTACCGCACGATGCAGGGCCAGGCCGTGCTGTCGCCCATCGGCTTCGACTCGTTCGGCCTGCCGGCGGAGAACGCCGCCATCAAGACCGGCGAGCACCCGCGCCCGTTCACCGACGCCAAGATCGAGGAGCTGACGTCGTCGCTGCAACGCCTGGGTGCGGTCTACGACTGGCGGCGCGTGGTGAAGAGCCACGACCCCAGCTACATCCACTGGACCCAGTGGATCTTCCTCCGCTTCCTGGAGGCGGGCCTGGCCTACCGGCGCAACGCCCCGGTGAACTGGTGCCCGGGTTGTCAGACCGTGTTGGCCAACGAGCAGGTGCTGGCCGACGGCACCTGCGAGCGCTCGGGTGACCTCGTCGAGCGACGCGACCTCGAGCAGTGGTTCTTCCGGATCACCGAGTACGCCCAGCAGCTGCTCGACGACCTCGAGGACCTGGACTGGCCCGAGCGGGTCAAGACCATGCAGCGCAACTGGATCGGACGGTCCGAGGGTGCCGAGTTCGACCTGGCGCTGGCCGACGGCGGTGGGACGCCCCGCGCCGACGGGTTGGCGCTGCGGGTGTACACGACGCGCCCCGACACCAGCTTCGGCATGACCTACGCGGTGATGGCCCCCGAGCATCCCCTCGTCGCCGAGGTGACCACCGAGGCGCAGCGGGCCGAGGTCGACGCCTTCGTGGCCAAGGTCCGCCAGGCCAGCGAGCTGGAACGGGTGTCGTCCGAGGGGGGCCTCGAGAAGCGGGGCGTGTTCACGGGGTCCACCGTGATCAACCCCTTCAACGGCGACGCCGTCCCCCTCTACCTCGCCGACTACGTCCTGATGGGCTACGGCACGGGCGCGATCATGGCCGTGCCCGGGGGCGATCAGCGCGACTGGGACTTCGCCAAGGCCTACGACCTCCCCATCATCCCCACCGTGCAAGCGCCCGAGGACTTCGACGGCGAGGCGTACACCGGCGACGGTCCGGCCATCAACAGCGAGTGGCTGAACGGCCTGCACAAGGCCGACGCCATCGCCAAGGCCATCGAGTGGCTGGAGGCCGAGGGCCACGGCCAGGGAACGGTGAACTACCGCCTGCGCGACTGGCTGCTGTCCCGCCAGCGCTTCTGGGGGTGCCCCATCCCGGTCGTGTACTGCCCCGACCACGGCGCCGTGCCCGTGCCCGACGACCAGCTGCCCGTGCTCGCACCCGACGACGTCGAGTTCCGTCCGACGGGGGAGTCGCCGCTGCGGTTCCACGAGGGCTTCCTGGCCACGACCTGCCCCACCTGCGGCGGGCCCGCCACGCGCGAGACCGACACCATGGACACCTTCGTCGACTCGTCCTGGTACTTCCTGCGCTTCGCCGACCCCACCAACGAGGACGCCCCCTTCGATCCCGCCGCAGTGGCCGAGTGGCTGCCGGTCGACCAGTACATCGGTGGCATCGAGCACGCCATCCTCCACCTGATGTACGCCCGCTTCTTCACCAAGGCGCTGGCCGACCTGGGGGTCGCCCCGAAGGAGCTGCGTGAGCCGTTCGAGCGGCTGTTCACCCAGGGCATGATCCGCATGGGCGGCACCAAGATGTCCAAGTCGAAGGGCAACCTGGTGGCGCCCGAGCCCTTCCTGGACGCCATGGGGGCGGACTCGCTGCGCCTGTTCCACCTCTTCGCCGGGCCTCCCCAGGACGACATGGAGTGGAGCGACACCGGCATCGAGGGCTGCTCGCGCTTCTTGCACCGCGTCTGGCGCCTCGCCCTCGGCGAGGTGGCCGGCGAGATCGTGGACCGCGAGCCCACCGCGGCCGACGCCGAGGTCGAGTCGTCGATGCACCGCCTGATCCAGCGGGTCACCGACGAGTACGAGCGCTGGTCCTACAACACCGCGGTGGCCGGCTTCATGGAGCAGACCAACCTGCTCTACAAGTACGTCCAGTCACCCGAAGGGGCCCGCCGGGCCACGCTCGACGAGGCCGTGGACTCGCTGCTGCTGCTCATGGCCCCCATGACGCCGCACCTCTCGGCCGAGCTGTGGGAGCGTCGCCGTGGCGGCCACGTCCACGCGGAGTCGTGGCCCGTCGCCGACACGACCAAGGTCGCCCGCGAGGTCGTCACCCTGGTGGTGCAGGTGAACGGCAAGGTGCGGGACAAGCTCGAGGTGTCGCCCGACATCAGCGAGGCCGACGCCGAGGCGGCCGCGCTCGCCTCGCCGAAGGTGCAGGCCTTCCTGGACGGTGGGGCGCCCCGCAAGGTCATCGTCCGCGTGCCGAAGCTCGTGAACCTGGTGGTGTAGCCCGCGCTCAGATGGCCTTGAGCGCCTCGATGATGGGGAGCCAGGTGTCGGGGGCGCTCTTGTAGGGGGCGTAGAAGCTGACCCGGTCGATCACGCCGCCGAAGCGGTCGTGGAGTTGCGGGGCGATCTGGTCCGGGGGGCCCTGGACGGCGAAGGCGTCGAGGATGTCGTCGTCGATGAGTTCGCCCATCTCCTCCCACTTGCCCTGCTTGGAGAGCACGTTGAGCTCGGTCTGGAGGTCGCCCCAGCCGTGGTGCTCGAGCACGCCGCGGTACGCGGGGGTGGAGCCGTAGAAGGCGATCTGCTCTCGTACCCCCTTGGCGCTGCGGGCCACCTCCTCCTCGGTGGTGCCCGTCACCATGAAGGCGGGGAGCGAGAGCTGGAAGGCGTCGTCGAGGATGCGGTCGCGCTTGGCCAGGCCGCGCTCGAGGGCCGGGACCGTGACCTCGCGCAGGTAGGACTCGGTGGTGAAGCCGTGACAGAGGATGCCGTCGGCGGTCTCGCCGGCGACTTCGGTCATGAGCTGGCCGACGGCGGCGAGGAAGACCTTGGGCTGGCCATGGGGGTTGGGTCCCGGGTCGAAGAAGTGCGTCATGAGGGTGTGCTGGTAGAAGTCGCCGCGGAAGTCGAGCTTGTCGCCGGTGTCCCAGGCGTCCCAGATCGCACGCATGGCCAGGATGAACTCACGCATGCGGGGCGCCGGGTGCGACCAGGGCATCGAGAAGCGCTTGGTGATGTGGGCCTTGATCTGCGAGCCGAGGCCGAGCAGCAGCCGCCCGCCCGAGTACGCCTGGAGGTCGTAGGCGGTGTTGGCGAGGGTCATGGGGCTGCGGGCGAAGGCGACCGCGATGCCGGTGCCGAGCTCGATCTGCTCGGTGGCGCCGGCGCCGAGCAGCAGCGGCAGGAACGGGTCGTGGCTCGTCTCCGCGGTCCACACGCCGTCGTAGCCGACGGCCTCCGCATCGCGCGCGGCGTCGGCCGCCTTGCTGAGGTCGAAACCGAGTCCTCCATCCACCAACACGGGTCGTCCACCTTCATTGCTCGGGGCCGGGGCGCCGGTGACGCTACCGTTCCGCCGGGATCGACGAGACCGTGGGGGCCGGGATCGAGTGGACGCACTGAGGGCGGGCATCGGCGGGCACCCCGCGTTGCGGCGCGCCCGCTCGGTCGTCGGGCCGGCCTTGGTCCTGCTCGTCCTCCAGGTGGCGCTCTTCCCGGTCCCGGCCGGGGTGTTCCTGCGGGGGATCGTCATCGGGCTGCTCGGCGCGCTGATGGCGGTCGGCATGGCCCTGATCTACCGGGCGAACCGGATCCTGAACTTCGCCCAGAGCGACCTCGGCGGCATGCCCGGCGCGCTGGCGGTGCTGCTCGTCACCTTCAGCGGCCTCAACTGGTTCCTCGCCTTCGGCGCCGGACTGGCCGCCGCCGTGGTCCTCGGACTGGTGGTCGAGCTCGGCATCATCCGCCGCTTCAGCCGCTCGCCCCGGCTCGTGCTGACCGTGGCCACCATCGGGCTGTCACAGCTCTTGGCGGTGGGCGCGCTCCTCCTGCCGAAGCTCTGGGACGAGCGGCCCAACACCTTCCGCATCGACGTGCCGTTCGACCTGCGCTTCGAGGTCGACCCCATCGTGTTCTCGGCCAACGACGCGCTGGCCCTCGTCGTGGCGCCGCTGGCGATGCTGGCCGTGGGGCTGTGGCTGCGCTACACGCCCGTCGGGGTGGCGGTGCGGGCCAGCGCCGAGAACGCCGACCGGGCCAACCTCCTCGGCATCCCCGTGCGTCGGCTCCAGACCGTGGTGTGGGTGGTGGCGACGGTGCTGTCGTTCGTGGCCATCTTCTTGCGCGCCGGCATCGTCGGCCTGCCCTTCGGCTCGGCGTTCACCTTCACCCTCCTGCTCAGTGCGCTGGCGGCGCTGACCCTGGGCCGCTTCACCGATCTCCCCGCCGTGGCGGTGACGGCCGTCGCCCTCGGCGTGCTCGAGATCGCCGTCGACTGGAACGCCGACAACCCCTTGATCATCGACCCGATCATCGGCGCGGTCATCTTCGTGGGGCTCCTCGTGCAGCGGCGGGGGAACACGCGGGCCGAACGCGACGAGAGCTCGAGCTGGAGCGCGGTGGACGATGTCCGCCCCATCCCGCCGGAGGTGCGGGACCTGCCCGAGGTGCGCGCCGTCCGTGTGCTCGGCACCAGTGCCGTCGCACTGGCGGTGCTGGCCTTGCCACACCTGCTCGGCACCGAGGACTCCCTCAAGGCGTCGGCGGTGCTGATCTTCGCCCTCGTCGGGCTCTCGGTCGTGACCCTCACCGGTTGGGCCGGCCAGGTGTCGCTCGGCCAGATGGGCTTCGTCGGTGCAGGCGCGGCCGTCACCGCCGTGGCCACCAGGGACTGGGGCCTCGACCTGGCTCTCGCCCTCCCGCTGGCCGGTGTCACCGGCGCGCTCATCGCGCTGGTCGTCGGCCTGCCCGCGCTCCGGCTGCGGGGGCTCTTCCTCGCGGTCACGACGCTCGCCTTCAGCCTGGCGATGTCGTCGTACTTCTTGAACCAGGCCTTCTTCGACTGGGTGCCGAGCGGGCGCATCGAACGTCCACCGCTGTTCGGTCGGATCGACCTCGACTCGCCGACGCGCATCTACTACCTCGTGTTGGCCGTGCTCGTGCTGGTGCTGATCGCTCTGCGGGGCATCCGTGCCAGCCGGACGGGCAGGGTGCTCCTGGCACTCCGGGAGAACGAGCGGGCGGCCCAGGCCTTCGGGGTCAACGCCACCCGGGTGAAGCTGCTGGCGTTCGCGCTCTCGGGTGCGGTCGCGGCGATCGCCGGCGGCCTGCTGCTGGAGCACCAACAGGCCTTCACCCCGGCGCTCTACGGGCCCTTCGAGAGCGTGAACGTCTTCATCGCCACCGTGATCGGCGGTCTCGGCACCCTCGCCGGCGGCATCCTGGGCGCGCTGTTCCTGCGCAGCGCCCAGTGGTTCCTCCCCACCGAGTGGCAGGCCCTCGCCGCCCCCGTCGGCGTCCTCTTCGTGCTCCTCGTGCTGCCGAGCGGGCTCGGCGGGCTCTGGTTCCGGGGTCGGGACGCCGCGTTGCGCTGGGTCGCCGTTCGCCGGGGCCTCCTGGTGCCGAGCCTCGTGGCGGACGCGGCACCCGACGATCCTGCACCGGTCCCTGACCAGCCGACACCCGCGCCCGACGAGGCGGCGGCCTGATGGGCGACTCGACGACGACCGCCTCGTCCCCGCCGAAGGGGCCGCGCTCGTGGGCGGGTCAGACCGCCGCCGCGATCGCCCACCCCGGCAAGTGGCTGTTCGAGGTGACCGGCGGGGGGCCGGTGTTCCCCATCGTCGTCCTCTTCGGCCTCAACGCCGTCGACGAGCTGGACCGCACGGCCTTCGGCATCCTGCTCCCCGACATCCAGGAGAGCTTCGGGCTCGACCTCCAAGGCGTGCTGGCCCTCGTGGCGGTGGTCCTGGCCGGGGCGCTCGCGCTCCAGGTGCCCATCGCCCACCTGGCCGATCGCCACAACCGGGTGATGATCACCATCGTCGGGGCGATCTCGTGGGGGATCTTCTCGGTGCTCACCGGCCTGGCCACGAGCGTGGTGATGCTGGCCGTGGTCCGGGCGGGCTCGGGCATCGGCAAGGCGGTGGTCGACCCCACCCACAATTCGTTGATCGCCGACTACTACGGGGTCGAGGCGCGCCCGCGGGTGTACTCGCTGCACCGGGCCGCCAACGTCCTCGGCCAGATGCTCGGGCCCCTGTTGGCCGGCCTCATCGCCTACTCCTGGGGCTGGCGCGCGCCGTTCATCCTCTTCGCCATCCCCACCTTCGTGTTCGTGGTGCTCGCGTTCCGTCTCCACGAGCCCGTGCGGGGCGCCCAGGAGCGGCGCGCCATGGGCGCCTCCGAGGATGCCATCGCCACCGAGGAGGCGCCCCCGTCGTTCGCCGAGTCGTGGCGGATGGTGTGGCGCATCGAGGCGCTGCGTCGCATCTGGTACGCCCTGCCGTTCCTCGCCGCGTCGCTCATCGGCTTCGTGTCCCTGGCATCGCTCCTCTACGCCGACGTGTTCGACCTCGATGAGCGTGCCCGTGGCTTCGTGGCCGCCGGCGTGGAGCCGCTCCAGTTCGCCGGCCTGCTCATCGGTGCCCGGGTGGGCACCCGCCTGATCGCCCGGGACCCGGGCCTCGTCCTGCGCTTCGTGTCCGTCGTGGCGCTCGTGACCTCTGGGCTGAGCCTCCTGTTCGCGATGGCGCCCAACATCGTGGTGGCGGTCATCGCGAACGCGCTGATCTCGGCGTCGCTGGCCATCATCGGGCCCGGGGTCCTGGCCGCCCTGTCGTTGGCCATCCCGCCCCGATCGCGCTCGATGGGATTCTCCGTGGCCTCGCTGTGGGTGCTCCCCGGGCTCATCGTGCTGCCCCTCATCGGTTGGGTGGGTGACACGTGGGGCATCCGCCTCGGCATGGCCGTGATGACCCCGGTGTTCCTCGTCGGGGGGCTGGTGATCGCCGGCGCCGGCAAGGTCATCGGCCGCGACATCCAACAGGTGTGGACCACCGCGGCGGCCCGATCGGAGGCGCTGTGGGAGCGCCGCCACGGCAACTCCAAGATCCTCCTCGTGCGCCAGCTGAACGTCGCCTACGGCGGTGTCCAGGTGCTCTTCGACGTCGACTTCGAGGTCGAGGAGGGCGCGGTGGTGGCGCTCCTCGGCACGAACGGCGCCGGCAAGTCCACCCTGCTCAAGGCCATCGCCGGCCTGGTCCCTGCCGACCGCGGGGCGGTGATCTTCGACGGCCGGGAGGTGACGTTCGCACCGCCCGATGAGGTGGCCGGCCACGGGGTCGTCCTGATGCCGGGCGGCGCCGGCGTGTTCCCGAGCCTGACGGTGGCCGAGAACCTGGCCGTGGCGGGGTGGCTGCACCGCAGCGACGGTGACGGCCCGACCCTCGAGGAGGCGGCGGCGCGCTTCCCGGTCCTCGGCGAGCGCCTCCACGACCCGGCCGCCAACCTCTCCGGTGGGCAACAGCAGATGCTGGCCCTCGCCATGGCGCTGCGCACCCGCCCCCGCCTCGTGATGATCGACGAGCTCACCCTCGGCCTGGCCCCGGTGATCGTCGAGCAGCTCATCCCGGTGATCGGCGAGCTGCGCGACGCCGGTACCACCGTGATCCTCGTGGAGCAGTCGGTGAACCTGGCCCTCACCCTCGCCGAGACGGCCTACTTCATGGAGAAGGGCGAGATCCGCTTCCACGGCCCGGCCGCGGAGCTGCTCGAGCGGCCCGACCTGCTGCGGTCGGTCTTCCTGGAGGGCGCCGGGTCGGCCCCGCCGCGGTCCGACGGCACGGCCGACGCCGACGCCGGCGCCGACGGCGCGGTCGAGGCCGAGGAGACGGACGGGCACCCGTTCCCGGTGTCGCCCCGCCCTGCCGCCACACCCGAGAGGACCGAGCACGACCGCGCCGATGGCCAAAGCGCCGAAGGCGAAGGCGGCACCGCCCCGGCTGCCAACGTCCGTGCCGCGCCCGGGGGGGCGGCGCTCACCACCGTGGACCTCGGTGTCTCGTTCGGGGGGATCCGGGCGGTCGACGGCGTCGACCTCACCGTGGCGCCGGGCGAGATCGTGGGCCTGATCGGGCCCAACGGCGCCGGCAAGACCACGGTGTTCGACCTGATCTCGGGGTTCACGCCCGCCGCCTCCGGCCGGGTGCTGCTGGGGACCCATGACCTCACCGGTGCCGGGCCCGACGAGCGCGCCCGACGCGGCCTCGGACGATCGTTCCAGGACGGACGCCTCTTCCCGGCCCTCACCGTGGCCGAGACGCTGGCGGTCGCTCTCGAGCGGTGGGTCGAGGTGCGTGACCCGCTCTCCGCCGCGCTGCGCCTGCCCAACGCCTATGACGCCGAGCGGAGCGTCCAGCGTCGCGTCGACGAGCTCGTCGAGCTGATGGGCCTCGGCGCCTTCCGCAACAAGTTCGCCCGCGAGCTGTCCACCGGCTCGCGCCGCATCGTCGACCTCGCCTGCCTGGTGGCGCATCGGCCCACGGTCATCCTCCTCGACGAGCCGTCGAGTGGCATCGCCCAGCGCGAGACCGAGGCGCTCGGGCCGGTGCTCCTGCGCATCCGCGACGAGATGGGGGCGGCGCTGGTGATCATCGAGCACGACATCGCCCTGGTGCGATCGGTGGCTGACCGACTGGTCGCAATGGACCAGGGGCGGGTGGTGGTCGAGGGCGACCCGGACGACGTGCTCCGCCACCCGGTGGTGGTCGACTCCTACCTCGGGACGAGCGAGGTGGCCGTGGCGCGCTCGGGGACCGCTCCGGTCCGATAGGTTCCCCGCCCGAGGGCGCGGGGGGTCGCGCCACCAACAGGGGGTAGTGATGCTGTCGAGCAGTAACGAGGGCGGTTCCGGGTCGAGGGGCCAGCTGCGGCGCTGGGGGCCGCTCGTGGCCATCGTCGCCGTGGTGGCGATCGCGGTGGGCGCACTGGTGCTGACCGGGGGCGGTGACGACGAGGATGCGTCGTCGACGACCACCACGTCGGCGTCCGGCGCCGACACGCTCACGAGCGACGACCTCCCCGAGGGGGTGCTGCCCTTCAGCGTGGCCGAGGCCGAGGGCATCGAGGTGGACTGGCCGGACACGTGCGACACCGAGCGCGGCCAGGTGGCCTACCCCAGCTACTTCGCGCCCGAGTGCTTCGCCCCGTTCGAGGGCGACAACGGCGGTGCCACCGACCAAGGGGTCACCGAGGACAGCATCAAGCTCGTCTGGTACCTCCCGCCCGACGTCGACCCCATCATCGACTTCATCAGCGAGGGGATCTCCGACGACACGGGGGCCGACACGCGGGCGACGGTCGAGGGCTTCAACGAGTTCTTCGCCAACTTCGCCGAGACCTACGGGCGCACCGTCGACCTCGAGTTCTACGAGGCCACCGGCACCGCCGACGACGAGATCGCGGCCCGCGCCGACGCCGTGGCCATCGCCGAGGAGGCGGAGCCCTTCATGGTCCTCAACGGCCCGCAGCTCACGAGCGCCTTCGAGGAGGAGCTCGCCGCTCGTGGCGTGTCGTGCCTCCAGTGCGGACCGACCCAGCCGCAGTCGTTCTACGAGGAGACCGACCCCTACCTGCTGACCATCACCATGAACAACGAGCAGGGCCAGTACCACACGGCCGAGTTCCTCGGCACCCAACTGGCGGGGAAGCCCGCCGAGTTCGCCGGCGAGGACCTCGCCGACACCGAGCGTTCCTTCGGCCTCGTCTACCTCGACTCGATCGAGAACTCCGACGAGGCGCTCGACACCTTCGAGCAGCGCCTCGACGAGCAGGGCATCACCCTCGCGGAGAAGGTCGCCTACGACAGCCCCGTCACCCTCCAGACGACGGCGGCGAGTGTCATCGCCAAGCTGAAGGACGCCGGCGTCACCTCGGTCATCTTCGTCGGCGACCCGGTCGCGCCACGCGAGCTCACCCGTGAGGCCACGGCGCAGGAGTACTTCCCCGAGTGGATCATCACGCCGGCGTCGGTGCTGGTCGACACGAACGTGTTCGCCCGCACGTACGACCAGGAGCAGTGGTCCCATGCCATGGGTGTGAGCACCGGCGCGGCGAAGACCGACCCGTCGACGCAGGGCAGTGCGTTCCTCTACGAGTGGTTCTTCGGCGAGGAGCCGCCCGCCGACGACACCGTCGCCCTGCTCTCCGCCAACCTCAACACCTTCTACAACGTCGTGCAGGGCGTCGGCCCGAACCTCACCCGTCAGGGCTTCCGGGACACCATCTTCGCGGCCGAGCCGACCCGATCGGCGGTGACGCAGCCGTCGCTGTCCTGGGGCGACAAGGGCATCTGGCCCGAGACGGACTGGCTCGGCATCGACGACACCACCCTGGTCTGGTGGAACCCCGATGCCGAGGGTCCCGACGAGCGCGGGGACGTGGCGGCGGGGATGTACGAGTTCGTCGACGGCGGCGCCCGGTACCTGCCCGGGGAGTGGCCCGACGAGGCGTTGGGACTGTTCGACCCCGATGGGGCGGTCACCATCTACGAGGAGCCGCCGCCGGGCGAACAGGTGCCCGACTACCCCTCACCCGCCGGCTGAGCGTCGGCGCCGTCCGGGAGCCGCCCCGGGCGGCGCGTCAGCCGTCCTGGTCGCGGAGGAAGCGCTCGAGCTCGGCCGCGAGCTCGTCGCCGGTCTGCATCTCGAGGGGGGCGTCCTCGTCTCCCTCGACCCACTCGCCGCGAGCCTGGGCATCGACGTGGGCCTCGAGCTGGGTGACCAGCTCCCGGTGCTCGTCGCTCTCCGCCACGAGGCCGTCGAGGCGCAGCCGGGTGGCCGCGGCCTCGTCGTGCAGCTCCTGGCTGTCGAGCACGAGACTCCCGATCTCGGCGAGTCCGTCGACGAGGGCGGCGGCCGCGGCGGGATAGGGCATGGCCGCGGCGTAGTGGGGGACCTGCGCCCACAAGCCGACGGCGGGCAGGCCGACCTCGGCGCACTGGCGCTCGATGGCCGCCTGGACGCCGGCGGGCACGTTGATGGTGCCCCCGACGGGGCTCCCGACCCGCTGGGCGAGCTCGGGGGTGGTGGCGGTGGACGCCAGCTGGGTGGGGCGGGTGTGGGGGACCGGTGCCGGGTAGGCGCCGAGGCCGAGGACGAGACGGGTGCCGAAGTCGAGGGCGAGGTCCACGGCCGCGGCGGAGAAGGCCCGCCAGGTGTGGTCGGGCTCGGCGCCCACGAGGAACAGGAGGTCGTGGCCGGCGTCGTCGGTGGCGGCCCGGAGCTCGATGGTGGGCCAGGTCAGCCCGGTGTTCACGCCGTCGACCAATTCCATCGTCGGGCGGCGGGCGCGGTGGTCGAGCAGCTCGTCGGTGTCGAACGAGGCGATGAGCACGGAGTCGAGGAGATCGTCGAGCGCAGCGGTGGCACGCGCTGCCCCCGCGCCGGCGTCGATCCAGCCCTCGAGCGACATGATGAGCACGGGTGCGTCGAGCTCGACCCGCTCGTGGATCTCGTACAGGGCCATCGACCTCAGGCCGTCCGCTCGAGCGCCGCGGCGGCGGCACGCGCCAACGCCTCGACCTGCTGGGCGAACACGTCGAACTCCGGCCCGCTGCGGCCCTCACCCATGGCACCGCCCACGTAGCGGGCGTACACGCCCTGGACGATGCAGGCGAGCTTCCAGTAGCCGAAGGCGACGTAGTAGTCGATGCCCGACAGGTCGAGTCCGGACGTGTCGGCGTAGCGGTCGAGCAGGTCGGCTCGGCGGGGGAAGCCCTCGACGGTGGTCGGTGCGTTGGCCAGGATCTCGTGCTCGTCGCCCGGCTCGGGCCAGTAGACCATCAGCAGGCCCACGTCGGCGAGGGGGTCGCCCAGGGTGCAGATCTCCCAGTCGAGCACCGCCACCACGTCGCCGTCGGGACCGAGGAGGCAGTTGTCGAGCCGGTAGTCGCCGTGGACGATGCTGGTGCGCGGCTGCGGCGGGATGGCGGCGAGCAGGCCGGCGTGGACCTCCTCGACCACGGGGAGTTCGCGCGTCTTCGACTTCTCCCACTGGCCGTGCCAGCGCTTGAGCTGGCGGGCGATGTAGTCCTCACGCCGCCCCAGCTCGCCCAGGCCCACTGCGTCCACGTCGACCCGGTGGATACGGGAGAGCACGTCGACGATGGACCGGCCGGCCGCGCCGCGCTGCTCGGCCGTGAACGAGTCCCGGGCGATGTCGGCGTTGCGCACGACGGTGCCGTCGACGAAGTCCATGACGTAGAACGGCGCGCCGTTGACGGTGTCGTCGGTGCAGAGGCCCCGGGTGACGGGGACGGGAACGTCGGTGGGGCCGAGGGCGCTGATGATCGAGTGCTCGCGGCCCATGTCGTGGGCCGTGGCCAGCACGTGGCCGAGGGGCGGGCGCCGGAGCACCCAGGCGCCCTCGCCGGCGCCGCTCACCCGGTACGTCAGGTTCGAGTGGCCGCCGGCGATGAGATCGAAGGCGAGCGGGGCCTGCGCCTCGGGGACGTGGGTCGAGAACCACTCGGTGACCCGCTCGGCGTCGACTCCCTCGACGTCGTGGCTCATCAGTTGCTCCCCACGGCACTTCCCCTGTCGGTCTGATCCCTCGGTCGCGGCCAACCTACCGGGAATGTCACCCGTGGCCCCGCCGTTGAAGGGCCCATGGTCGACGTCACCGATGCCACGTTCGGAACCGAAGTGCTGGAACGCTCACACGAGCATCCCGTGGTGGTCGATCTGTGGGCGCCCTGGTGCGGACCCTGCCAGCAGCTCGGCCCGCTGATCGAGGAGGTGGTGGACGCCACCGGCGGCCAGGTCGTCCTGGCCAAGGTCAACGTCGACGAGAACCCACAGGTCGCCCAGGCCTTCAAGGTGCAGGGCATCCCTGCCGTGTTCGCCCTGAAGGACGCCCAGGTGGTGGACAGCTTCGTCGGGGCACAGGGCCGCGAGGCGGTCACCGCGTTCGTGGAGGGCCTCCTGCCGACCGAGGAGGAGAGCGAGCTGTCCGCGTTGGTAACCGCCGGGGACGAGCGCTCGTTGCGCCAGGCCCTCGAGATCGACCCGGGTCACGAACCGGCCGTCCTGGCGCTGGCCGAGCTGCTCGTGTCGCAGGAGGTGGCTGCCGGCGACGAGCAGGCGCAGGAAGCGCTGGCCCTGCTCGCCCGCATCCCCGAGACGGCCGAGACCCGCCGGATCGCCGCGCTCGCCCGCACCGGATCGCCGGCCGACGACGAGCTCACCGCCACCCTCGACGGTCTCCTCGCACGGGTGAAGCACGACGACGAGGCCCGTCAGGAGTTCGTGGACCTCCTCGACGTGATGGGGGCTGACGACCCGCGGACGGCCGAGTACCGTAAGCGCCTCACCGCGCAGCTCTTCTGAGCCTCGGCGCCGCAGCGACGGCGCCCCCACTTCCCCTCCCGTGACCCACCTCTGCCGGGAGGCCCCATGCCCGAACCCTCGGACGGTTTCGTCGATCTCGCGCGCCCACCCGCGCCCCGCACGCTCCGCGACCTCCTGCCCGGGGGTCTGGCGGCGCTCCCCGGGGGCCGCATCGTGGGGTTGGTCGCGGCGGCCGCGGTCGCGGCACTCCTGCTGCTCGTCCTGTGGCCACGGCCCGCGGCGCCCGACCCCGAGCTCTCGCTGCCGCGCGCCTCCACCACCCTCAGCCTCCCGCCCGTGAGCACGACCGCCACCACGCTCGGTGCCCTGGTCGTGGACGTCGTCGGTGAAGTCCGCCAGCCCGGGGTGCAACGGGTGGCCGCAGGGGCCCGCATCGCCGACGTCGTCGCCGCGGCCGGAGGCTTGACCGACCGCGCCGATCGGGCCCGCATCAACTTCGCGGCACCGGTGGTCGACGGCGAGCGGGTCTTCGTTCCCGCCGTCGGGCAGCAGGTCCCAGCCGTCGCCGTGGGTGCCGCGCCGGCCGGTGGAGGTGGATCACCGACACCGGGCACCGGGGGAGCAGGGGTCGCGGGAGCGGAGGACGGTGCTCCGGTCAACCTGAACACCGCCGACCTCGCGGCGCTCGACACGCTCCCCGGGATCGGTCCAGCGACCGCCCAGGCGATCATCGACCACCGCACTCAGCACGGGCCGTTCACCTCGGTCGACCAGTTGCTCGATGTCCGTGGGATCGGCGACGCCAAGCTGGCCGACCTGCGTGACCGAGTCGTGGTGTGAGCTCAGTGCGAGAGCCAGAGGCCCACGATGGCCAGTCCGACCACGATGCCGCCCCAGATGCCGACGAGCACGAGCCCGAGCTCCGCGGCGTAGGTGCCCCAGGTGGCGTCGACGTCCTCGGTGGCACGCCGGGCGGCCCACCGGCCGAGGAAGAGCCACAGGGCGAGGCTGGACCCGACGGCGACGAGCAGGTTCAGCGGATGCAGGAACCACGGGAGACCAGCGAGCAGGGACGTGGGCGCCGCCAGGAGCAGCAGGAGGTAGGAGGCGAGGGTGGGCCGCACGCACGCGGATCCCTCGCACGGGTAGCCGTAGAACAACAGGCCGGCGAGCGCCACGAGGCCGGCGGGGAGCAGGAGGGCGGCCGCCGGGCCGAGGCGCCGGATCTGGCCGGGGCGGGCCACGACGGCATCGCCGGACGGCCCCCTGCCTCGCCGTCCCGGACTCGACGTCACCCTGGCGATGGTAGAGCCAGCCGCTACCGGGTGGCCGGACTCTCCGACGCCGCGACGGTGGCCCTCGCCACCGCGACCTGGGCCGGGGCCGCGCTGGCCCCCGCCGTCCCATGGACCCTCGTCGTGGTCCTTCTGGTCGCCGCCGCCCTCGTACCGCGCCCCGCGCTCTGGTGCGTGGCGGCCTTCGTGCTGGCCGGCACCCTCGGAGCTGCCGCCCACGCCGGGCTGGCCCCGCCCGAGCCCGCCCCGTACGACGGGTGGGCCACCCTCGTCTCCGATCCCGAGCCGACGAGGTCGGGCCAGCGCGTCGAGCTCCGGCTGGACGGGCGGCGCCTGGAGGCCTGGGCCCGGGGCGGGGCGGCGGGATCGTTGGTCGAGCGCCTGAGCGGCGAGCGCGTCGAGGTCTCGGGTCGCATCGAGGCCTTCCTCCGGGCGGACGAGTGGCGGGTGGCGCGTCACCTGGCCGGCCGCTTCGAGATCGTGTCGGTGCGGGCCTGGGAGCCCGGCCACCCCGTGACGCGGGCGGCGAACGCCTTGCGGCGGACCTTGGCGCGCGGCGCCGCCCCGCTGCCCGAGGACACCCGGGCGCTGTTCCTCGGCTTCGTGCTGGGCGATGACCGGGGCCGCTCCGAGTTGGTCACCGACGACTTCCGTGGGGCCGGGCTCACCCATCTGCTCGCGGTGTCGGGTCAGAACGTGGCCTTCGTGCTCGCCGTGGCCGACCCTGCGTTGCGCCGCCTGCCTCTGCGGGGCCGGTGGGTGGCCACGGTCGGCCTTCTGGTCTTCTTCGCCCTGTTGACCCGCTTCGAGCCGTCGGTCCTGCGGGCGACGGCGATGGCCGCACTCGTCACGCTCGCCACGACCTGGGGCCGCGAGGCGTCGAGCGTCCGGGTGCTCGCCCTCGCCGTCGCCGGCCTCCTCCTGATCGACCCGTTGCTCGTCGGGGCCCTGGGATTCCGGCTCTCGGTCGCCGCGTCGGCAGGGATCGCAGTCCTCGCGCCCCCGCTGACCCGCGCTCTGCCGGGGCCCCGCTGGCTCGTGCTGCCCTTGGCGGTGGGTCTGGCCGCGCAGATCGGGGTCGCGCCGCTACTTCTCGCCGGGTTCGGCGGGCTGCCCGTGGTGGCGCCCGCCGCCAACTTGGCCGCGGTGCCGGCTGCGGGGCCGATCAGCACCTGGGGGATGACCGCGGGGCTCCTCGCCGGGGTGTTCCCCGGCCTCGCCGGCATCCTCCACGTGCCCACCCGTCTGCTCGTCGGCTGGATCGCAGGGGTCGCCCGCGTGGCGGTCGCGCTGCCCCTGGGCCAGCTCGGCCCCGCCGGGTTCGTCGTGGTCGTGGGCGCGGGGGCCGCCGCACTCCTGGCCCGCCACCGCGGCCGTGTCGCCGCGGCGCGTGTGGGAGCGGCGGTGATGGCGGTGGCCCTGCTGGTGCCCGGGGTGACGCTGCGGCTGGGGGCCGCCCCGGTCCACGGGTCTCCGGCGGCCGACGCCGAGCTCTGGCGCTCCGGCCCGCAGGCGCTCCTGGTGCTGGGGGGCCGGACCGACGAGGGAGACCTCCTCCAAGGGCTCCGGGAGGCCGGTGTCCTCCACCTCGACCTCGTCGTGTGCCGCTCCCCGGCGGGAGCGCTGCACCAGGTGGTGGCCGACCTGCGCCGTCGCTACGGCCCGTTCGTGCTGGTCGCACCGAGCGATGGCGGGCTCCCCGGCGCAATTCAGCCGGAGAGCGGGTCGGACCTGCGCGTGGGCGGCCTGATCGGCCACGTCGAGGTCTCGTCCGACTCGGTCGACATCGAGGTGCGTCCGGCCCCCGGGGCCGACGCAGGCCCGGTGTAGCGTCGGCCACCGTGCAGCTCGCGCTCGGCCCCCACCCGTTCGACATCCGGTACCGGGCCCTCGTGATGGGCATCTTGAACCGGACGCCGGACTCGTTCTTCGACCAGGGGGGCTACTGGGACTTCGACGCGTTCCTGGCCAAGGCGGAGGCGCTGGTCGAGGAGGGTGCCGACTTCCTCGACGTCGGCGGGGTGAAGGCGGGCCCCGGCGAAGAGGTGACCGAGCAGGAGGAGCTCGACCGGGTGCTGCCGGCGATCGAGGCGCTCGCCGCCCGCTTCGACGTCCCGCTCTCGGTGGACACGTGGCGGGCGTCGGTGGCCCGCGCCGCGTATGCCGCGGGTGCGGTCGTGGGCAACGACATCAGCGGCTTCGCCGATCCCGACTACCTGCCGGCGGCCGCCGAAGCCGGGGCGTCGGTCGTCGCCACCCACATCCGCCTGGCCCCGAGGGTGCCCGACCCCGACCCGGTGTACGACGACCTCGTGCCGGACGTCTGCGCCTTCCTGGCCGACCGGGCGGCCCGGGCCGAAGCGGCCGGGATCCCCCGTGAGCGGATCATGGTCGACGCCGGTCTGGACCTCGGCAAGAGCGAGCCCCAGTCCCTCGAGCTCCTGCGGGCGTCGGACGCACTGGTCGCGCTGGGCTACCCCGTGTTCCTGTCGGCGTCGAACAAGCGATTCCTCGGCGCACTGGTGGGCACCGAGGTCACGGACCGTCGCGAGGCCAGCCTCGCCGCGCACGCCCTCGGCATCGGCCTCGGCTGCCGCATCCTCCGGGCCCATGACGTCCGCGGCTCCCGTCGCGTGGCCGACGTGATGGCGGCCGTGCTGGCCGCCCGCGGCGAGGCCGGTTCGGACGCTGAGGACGCCGCGGCAGTCGGCAGCGCTGCCGGGGGCAGGGCGTGATGGCCGGCGAGGCCACGATCCAACTCATCCGGGGTGACGACCCGATCCTCGTCGGCGACGAGGTGCGCCGGGTGGTGACCGCGCTCGTCGGCGACGGCGACCGGGGCCTGCTCGTGGACGAGTACGCCGGCGACGAGTACGAGCTCGCCGCCGCGGTCGACGCGGCCCAGACGCTGCCCTTCCTCACCGATCGCCGCGTCGTCGTGGTGCGCAACCTGGCCCGCTTCCCGAAGCTCGACGACCTCACCGCGCTGCTGGCGTACCTCACCGACCCGGCGCCGACCACCGCCCTGGTACTGGTCTGGGAGCCCGGACCCTCCGACAAGGGGCGCACCGGAAACCTCCCGAAGAAGCTCGTCGACGCGGTCAACGCCGCCGGAGGCGCCGTCACCAACACCACCCTGGCGCGGCCCGCGGACCGCAAGAGCTGGGTCGAGGCCCAGCTCGCCGGCGCCGGCGTGCGCCTGGACCGCGATGCCCAGGCGCTGGTCACCGACCGTCTGGCCGATGACGTCGAGCGCCTCGCCGGCCTCCTCGTCACCCTCGAGGGCGCGTTCGGCCCGGGGGCGCGCCTCGGGGCCGACGACGTCGCCCCCTACCTGGGGGAGGCGGGCTCGGTGCCGCCGTGGGAGCTCACCGACGCCATCGACAAGGGCAAGATCCCGCTGGCCATCGACCGGCTGCACCGCACGCTCGGAGCGGGCGACAAGCACGCCCTCCAGGTGATGGCCAGCCTGCACGGCCACTACAGCCGCATGGTCCGACTCGACGGGGCCCCCGTGAGCGGCGAGAAGGCGGCCGCCGAGTTGCTGGGGATGAAGGGCTCGACGTTCCCGGCACGCAAGGCCCTGGAGCAGGGCCGCAAGCTCGGCACCGAGCGGCTCCGCCAGGCCGTACACCTGCTGGCCAGGGCCGATCTCGACCTCCGGGGCGCGAAGGCATGGCCGCCCGAGCTCGTGATGGAGGTGTTGGTGGCGCGCCTCGCCCGGCTCAGCCGGCGCTGAGGCGCACCGGGGGGCTCAGGCCTCGGCGCTGGCCTTGGCGAGGCGCTTGGCCAGGCGGGACTTGCGTCGCGAGGCCTCGTTCTTGTGGATGACGCCCTTGGCCGCGGCCTTGTCGATCCGCTTCATGGCCAGACGGGTCGCCGCCTCGAGGTCCTCGGCGCCCTCCGCAGCCGCGGACTCGGCAGCCTTCACGCGGGTGCGCAACTCGGAGCGGACGGCCTTGTTGCGGATCCGCCGCTTCTCGTTCTGCTTGTTGCGCTTGATCTGGCTGGCGATGTTGGCCACGGGGGGAATGTCCTCTGGTCTGTACGGAGAGCCGGATCAGGATAGCGGGGGAGCGCTCCCGAAGGCACGTTCCAGGCGACCGACCCCCGGGGACGTCCGTCGCGGAGCCGAACGCCGGGGACGTCGGAGGCTGCGGAGCGGAGCGGAGCAGCGGCGGCGACGAACCGGATGCCGAAGGCGTCCCGACGAAGGAGGGACAAAGCCAACGCGGTAGCGTCCGGATCTGCTCATGGACCAGTCGCGCCTTCGCAACATCGCCATCATCGCCCACATCGACCACGGGAAGTCGACCCTGGCCGACCGCATGCTCGAGATCTGCGGCGCCGTGGAGGCCCGGGACATGCGGGCGCAGTACCTCGACTCGATGGACCTCGAGCGCGAGCGGGGCATCACCATCAAGCTCCAGAGCGTCCGCCTCCAGTACGGCGACTACGTCCTCAACCTCATCGACACGCCGGGCCACGTGGACTTCGGCTACGAGGTCAGCCGCTCGCTGGCCGCGTGTGAGGGGGTCATCCTGCTGGTGGACGCCGCCCAGGGCATCGAGGCGCAGACGCTCGCCAACTGCTACCTCGCCCTCGAGAGCGATCTCGAGATCGTGGCCGCGCTCAACAAGATCGACCTGCCCGCGGCGGAGCCCGAGCGCTACGCCGAGGAGATCGAGAAGGTCCTGGGCCTGCCCGCCGAGGAGATCCTGCCCATCAGCGCCAAGACGGGGGAGGGCGTGCGTGAGCTGCTCGACGCCGTCGTGGAGCGGGTGCCGGCGCCCGAGGGGGACGCGAACGCACCCCTCCAGGGGCTGATCTTCGACTCCCACTTCGACCAGTACCGCGGGGTGGTCAGCTCGATCCGCGTGGTCAACGGCGTCCTCTCGACCGGCGCGAAGCTCCGCTTCCTCCAGGCGGGTTCCACCCACGAGGCCGACGAGGTCGGGGTGCGCTCGCCCGACCCCACCCCGGTCGCCTCGTTGAGCGCCGGCGAGGTCGGCTACCTGATCGCGGGCATCAAGGACGTCGGCGAGGCCCGCTCGGGTGAGACCGTGACCACCGCGTCGAGGGGGGCCGAAGATGCCCTCGAGGGCTATCGCGACCCGAAACCCATGGTGTTCTGTGGGCTGTACCCGGTCGACGGCGACGAGTTCGCCACGCTCCGCGAGTCCCTCGAGAAGCTTCGGCTCAACGACTCGAGCTTCACCTACCAGCCCGAGACGTCCGGGGCCCTCGGGTTCGGGTTCCGCTGCGGGTTCCTCGGCCTGCTCCACATGGAGATCGTCCGTGAGCGCCTCGAGCGGGAGTTCGACCTCAACCTCATCGCC
The DNA here is from genome assembly GCA_016794585.1 of Acidimicrobiales bacterium. Classification (NCBI taxonomy): domain Bacteria; kingdom Bacillati; phylum Actinomycetota; class Acidimicrobiia; order Acidimicrobiales; species Acidimicrobiales bacterium. Next base: position 154,065 of record JAEUJM010000043.1, on the reverse strand, counting down.
ACCGCGCCCTCGGTGGAGTACCGCCTCGTGACCACGGGCGGCACCGAGGTCGTCATCGACAACCCGAGCGAGATGCCGCCCGCCGGCGAGATCGAGCGCATCGACGAGCCCTACCTCACCGCCACCATCCTCACGCCCACGGACTACACCGGCACGCTGATGGACCTCTGCCAGACCCGTCGCGGCGAGATGGTGAAGATGGAGTACCTGTCGCCCGAGCGGGTCGAGCTGGTCTACCGGATGCCCCTCGCCGAGGTCGTGACCGACTTCTTCGACCAGATGAAGAGCCGAACCCAGGGCTACGCCAGCCTGGACTACGACCCCGTCGGGTACGTGCCGTCCAACCTCGTGAAGGTGGACGTGCTCCTGAACGGCGAGCCGGTGGACGCCTTCAGCACGATCATGCACCGGGACAAGGCGCAGGACTACGGCCGCAAGATGACCGAGAAGCTGCGCGAGCTCATCCCGCGCCAGATGTACGACGTCCCCATCCAGGCCGCCATCGGAGGGCGCATCATCGCCCGCGAGACGGTCAAGGCCAAGCGCAAGGACGTCACCGCCAAGTGCTACGGCGGCGACATCACGCGCAAGCGCAAGCTGATCGAGCGCCAGAAGGAAGGCAAGAAGCGGATGAAGAGCATCGGGCGGGTCGAGGTCCCGCCCGAGGCCTTCGTGTCCGCGCTGCGCCTCGATGACTGACGCGCCTGGGGTCGCGATCGTCTGGTTCCGTCGGGACCTGCGCCTCGCCGATCACCCTGCGCTGGCGGCGGCCATGGCCGGGGCCGACCAGGTCCTGGCCCTCTTCGTCGACGACCCCCGCCTCCGCGGTCCCTCCGGCGCGCCGCGCGTGGCGTTCCTCGATGCCTGTCTCGAGGCCCTCGACGAGGGGATCGGCGGGCACCTCGTCCGTCGGTCCGGTGATCCCGTGGAGGTCGTGGTCGAGGTCGCGGCGGAGGTGGGTGCCACCGACGTGTACGTGACCGAGGACTTCGGGCCGTACGGTCGGGAACGTGACCGGGCGGTCGCGGAGGCGCTGGAGGCGCAGGGCGGCACCCTGCGCCGGGTGGGGACGCCCTACGCCGTCCCGCCGGGCACGCTGCACACCCAGGCGGGCGACCCGTTCAAGGTGTTCACGCCCTTCTGGCGGGCGTGGGACCCGCGGGCCCGGGAGACGCCGACGGCGGCCCCGACGGTCGCCTGGGTCGCCGGTCTGGCGAGCAGCCGACCGAGCCCGGTACCGCCGCCCGAGGGCGTGGTGCTGCCGGCGCCCGGCGAGGAGGGCGCCCATGCACGACTCGACGGGTTCCTCGCCGACGCCGTCCACCGCTACCACGAGGGACGGGACGAGCCCGGGGTCGACGGCAGCTCACGCCTGTCGCCCTACCTCAAGTACGGATGCCTGCACCCGCGTCAGGTGCTCGATCGCCTGGCCCCGGGGGAGCCCGGCCCCGATGCGCTGCGTCGTGAGCTGGCGTGGCGGGACTTCTACGCCGATGTCCTGTTCCACCGCCCCGACACCGCCCACCAGGCCTTCCTGCCCAAGATGCGGGCCATGCGCGTCGACGAGGGGCCGAGCACCGAGGGGCGCTTCGCCGCCTGGCGCGAGGGCCGCACGGGCTACCCCCTGGTGGACGCCGGGATGCGCCAGTTGGCCTCGGAGGCGTGGATGCACAACCGCGTACGGATGGTGGCCGCCAGCTTCCTCGTGAAGGACCTCCACCTCGACTGGGGGCGCGGCGCCGCCGTCTTCCTCGACCGCCTCGTCGACGGCGACCTCGCGTCGAACCAGCACGGCTGGCAGTGGGTCGCGGGCACCGGGACCGACGCCGCCCCGTACTTCCGTGTCTTCAACCCCGTCGCGCAGTCGAAGCGCTTCGACCCCGACGGGGCCTACCTGCGCCGATGGCTGCCCGAGCTGGCCCAGGTCGCGGCCCCGGCCGTCCACGAGCCGTGGAAGCTCCCGGGTGGGCCGCCGGGGGGCTACCCGATGCCCATCGTGGACCACGCGGCGGAGCGGGCCGAGGCCCTCCGTCGCTACGACGAGATCCGCTGACGGTCGAGACCCGGGCGCCCGTCGCCCCCGGGGCCGCGTCGGCTCAGGTGGCGGCGGGTTGGTCGGCGGCGGCCTCGTCGGCCCCCGCGTCCGCTGACGGCACAGGATCGGGATCAGGGGCCTCGCCGCCGCCCGAATCCTCCGGCCGCCGTTCGAGCTCGTAGCCGTACTCGAACGCGTAGCCGTCACCCATCTCGCGGGAGATCGAGTTCAGCACCGTGCCCACGAGCGGCGCGCCGACCTGGAGCAGGAGCTCGGCCGCGAGCTGAGCCTCCTTGGGCTGGGTGGCACCGGCCTTGGCGACGAGGACGACGGCGTCGACGTAGCGCCCGACCTCGAGGGCGTCGGCCACCGGCAGCACCGGTGGGGCGTCGATGAGGACGAGGTCGGCGAGCCCGTCGATGGCCGCGAAGACCTCGGAGGCGCGCTCGGAGCCCAGGTGCTCGGCCGACTCCGCGAGCGCCCCGCCCGCGGGGAGCACGCTGAGGGTGTCGAGGCCCTCGACGGCCTGGACGAGATCGGCGACCGACGCGCCCTCGAGGGCGGTGGCGAGACCCTGGTCGCCGGGCACCGCGAAGAACTCGTGGAGGCGGGGCTTGCGGAGGTCGGCATCGACGAGCAGCACGCGCTTGCCCGTCCTGGCCAGCGTGACGCCCAGGTTGGCCACCGTCGTCGTCTTGCCCTCGCCGGCAGTGGCGCTGGTGAACAGGATCCGGTGCACCGATTCGTCGACGGTGAGGAAGCGCAGCGAGGTTCGCAGGGTGCGGTAGGCCTCGGCGGGCGGGGACGTGGGGTGCTCGAGAGCCACGTTCTGCACCTGGTCCTCGTCCCAGTCCACGACCTTGGGGATGAGCCCGAGGACCCGCTGGCCGGTGGCGCGCTCGAGGGCGCGCCGGGAGCGCACCGACTTGTCGAGGGCGCGGCGGCCGACGGAGACGAAGATGCCGGCGAGGAGGCCGAGGATGAAGCCGATGGCGGCGAGGCGCGAGCCTCCCGGCGTGGTCTGGGCGGTGCTCGGGCCCTGGGTCACCTGGGAGTTGGTCCCCGTGGCGATGGTGTCCTTGATCTCCTGGAGGCGCTGGATCTGGTTCTGGGCCGCGCCGATCTGGTCGTCAAAGCTGTTGAGGGTGTCGCCCAGCTGTGCCTGGACGTTGGCCTGCTGCTCGAGGAGCTGGGCCCGGTAGGCGGGGGACGGGTTGTCGTCGAGCTGCGCCTGGATGGAGTCGAGCGGGGCGCTCGCGTCGTCCCGGCCGGCCTGGAGCTCGGCGACCTGGTCGCGCAGCGGGCCGATCTGATCGTCGACGAGCTGCAGGCCCAGCTCGACGCGCTTGGCCTGGTAGGCGGCCACCAGGGCGGCCAGGCCCGCCTGCGCGTCGGCGGCACTGCCGGCGCTGACCCCGAAGTCGAGCGACGAGCTCGAGCCCTCGGTGACGTGGACGTCGTCGTCGTAGGTGAAGGCGAGCTGCTCGTCGAGGGTGGCTTGGAGCTCGTTGTCGGCGATCACGTTGGCCTCGGCGGCGAGGTCGGCCTGGAGGTCGCGTGGCTGGCCCGTGGTGTCGAGCAGCTCGGCGAGCGCGACGGGGTCGAGGGCCACGGTGGCCTCGGTGCGGAAGCGGGGGTTGACGAGGAAGGCGCCGATCAGCCCCAGCAGGACGGCGAGGCCGACGGCGAGGCCGAGGATCCGCCACTTGTCGTGCCACAGCGTGCGGAGGTACTCGCGGGCGTCGATGGCGTCATCGGGCTCGTACGGGTCGAACGAGTCATCCGCCTGTGCGACTGTCATAGGCGGCGGATACTACCCGTCGCCCCCGTCACGGCGGGGCGGCTCGCCCCGGCGCCACCGTCGGACGACGGGTCCGCGAGGATCGTCCCGGCCGCCGTGGTCGGTATCATCTCGTGGACCCTCATGCTCGACGACCGCAAAGCCTCCATCCTCCGCGCCGTCGTGGAGGAGTACATCGAGACCGCACAACCCGTCGGCTCCGGCCACGTCGCGAGCGCGCCCGGGGTGACGGTGTCGTCGGCCACCGTGCGCAACGACATGGCCGTGCTCGAGCAGGAGGGCTTCCTGCACCAGCCTCACACCAGTGCCGGCCGCGTGCCGACCGACAAGGGGTACCGGTTCTTCGTCGACAACCTCGTCGAGCCCCAGGGCCTCGAGGCCGGCCAGGCCGAGCAGGTGAAGGCGTTCTTCAACCGTGCCCACGGCGAGCTCGAGCAGATGCTGCACGACACCAGCCGCCTGCTGGCCAACCTCACGGATTGCGCCGCGGTCGTGGTCGGCCCGCCGCACGACGTGGCACGCGTCCGCTCGGTCCAGCTCGTCGACCTCACGGATCATCTCGTGCTCGTCGTCGCCGTGCTCTCGAACGGCGTCGTGGAGAAGCACACCATCGAGCTCCGCGAGCCCGTTCCCGCCGAGGTGCTGGCGGCGGCGTCGGCCGAGCTCGCCGCCCACCTCACCGGGCTCGAGGCCGGGGCCCTCGTCCGGCCGCCCCGGACCGGCAACGCCGCGGTGGACGTCGTCGTCGATGCCGCCTGCGACGTGCTCGGGGGAGGGGACGATGACGACCAGGTCTTCGTGGACGGCGCGTTCCGGATGGCCACGGCCTTCGAAGCGGTCGAGACCGTCCGCAGCGTCTTGTCCATCCTCGAGCAGCAGCTCGTGGTGGTGACGCTCGTGAGGGACGTGCTCGACCGCGGCCTCAGCGTGGCCATCGGCGCCGAGACGGGCATGGAGCCCCTGAACGAGTGCGCACTCGTCGTGTCCCCCTACGAGGTGGCGGGGGAGCCTGCGGGTTCGATCGCGGTGCTCGGTCCCACGCGCATGCACTATCCGCAGGCGCTGGCGGCCGTCGCGGTCGTGAGCCAGCGCCTGAGCCGGCGCCTGACAGAGGGTTGAGCGAGACCGAACGTGGCGACTGACTACTACGAGCTGCTGGGCGTCCATCCGGACGCCTCGGCCGATGACATCAAGCGGGCGTACCGGAGGCGGGCGCGCGACCTGCACCCGGACGCGAACCCGGACGATCCGAGCGCCGAGAGCGCCTTCAAGGACGTCGCGCTCGCGTACGAGGTGCTCAGCGATCCCGACAAGCGCCGCCGCTACGACATGTTCGGGCCCGAGGGCGTGGGCGGTGCCGCCGCCGACCCTTTCGGTGGGCCGAGTGGTGGGCTCGGCGACATCTTCGACGCGTTCTTCGGTGGGGCGAGCCCCTTTGGCGGTGGGCGGACAGCGGGCCGCTCGGGCCCGCCCCGTGGCGCCGACCTGGAGACGGTGGTCCACCTCGCGTTTGACGAGGCCGTGTTCGGCACGGAGGCGGAGGTGAGCGTGCGCACCGCCGTCGCCTGCGAGACCTGCGAAGCGACCGGGGCGCAGCCGGGCACCGTCCCGGAGCGGTGCAGCGAGTGCGACGGCACGGGGCAGGTGCGCCGCGTGCGCCAGTCGATCCTCGGACAGATGGTGAGCGCGTCGCCGTGCACGCGCTGCGGGGGGCTCGGCGAGGTCATCACCGCCCCGTGCACCGACTGCGGCGGCGAGGGCCGCCAGGTGCGCGAGAAGACCTACACGGTCGACATCCCGGCCGGTGTGGACCGGGGCTCCACCCTGCGCCTCACCGGTCGCGGCGCCGCGGGCCCGCGCGGCGGCGGGGTCGGCGACCTGTACGTGCACGTGGACGTGGCCCCGCACGACCGGTTCGAGCGCGACGGGTACGACCTGACCCACGAACTGCACGTCTCGACGGTGCAGGCGATGCTCGGCGTCCACATCGACTTCGAGACCCTCGACGGAGTCGAGCACCTGATCATCCCCCGTGGCACCCAGTCGGGTCGGGTGTTCCGCCTCCGGGGCCGGGGCGTGCCCCACGTCGAGGGTCGCGGCCGTGGCGACCTCATGCTGCACGTGGTGGTCGACACGCCCACCGACCTGAGCCCCGAGCAGGAGGAGCTGGTTCGCCAGCTCGCCGAGCTGCGCGGCGAGGACGTGGCGCCCCCCGACGCCAGCCTCCTCGGCAAGATCCGCTCCGCGTTCAAGTAGGCCATGGCGACGCGGGCTCTCGCGGCCGGCAAGGCGCACGCCTTCGTCGATGACCTCGACGCGCCCGTGCTCGACCCCGACGATCGCCACCACCTCGAACGGGTGCTGCGGCTCGCCCCCGGTGACCGCGTGACCGTCGCCGACGGCGCGGGGGCATGGCGGCCCTGCCGCTTCGGCGCTGATCTCGAGCCCGCCGGCGACGTCGTGGTCGAGGCCTCGCCCCTCCCGCCGGTCACGGTGGCGTTCACGGTCGTGAAGGGCGACCGGCCCGAGTGGACGGTCCAGAAGCTCACGGAGCTCGGCGTCGACGTGATCGTCCCGATGCACACCGAGCGTTCGGTGGTGCGCTGGACGGGGGAGCGCGGCGAGCGTCACGTGGTCCGGCTCCGGCGGGTGGCGCGGGAGGCCGCGATGCAGTCGCGCCGCTGCCGTCTGCCCGTGGTCGAGCCCGTGGCCGCGTTCGCCGACGTGGTGGCGCGCCCGCAGGCACGCCTGGCGGCGCCGGGAGGCCGTGCGCCGCAGGTCGGCGACGCCGTGGTCCTCGTCGGTCCCGAGGGCGGGTGGACCGAGGCCGAGCTGGCGCGCGCCCCGGCCATCGGCCTCGGCCCCACCGTGTTGCGGGCCGAGACCGCGGCGGTGGCCGCCGGTGTGTTGCTCACCGCGCTTCGCCCCGGGGGTGCCCTGAACGCGCAGGGTGGTTGAACGGCCTACGCGGCGCGCGTATGATGCGACAGACGCGGCGAAGGGCGTGCGATGAGTGAGATGACGACCGAGGGTGCCTCGGCTGGGTACGGGCGCAAGGTGGGCGAGCGGCTTCGCGCCATCCGTCGGCAGAAGAAGCTGTCGCTCCAGGAGGTCGAGGCGACCTCCAACCAGGAGTTCAAGGCTTCGGTGCTCGGCGCCTACGAGCGTGGCGAGCGGGCCATCTCGGTGCCCCGGCTCCAGCGCCTGGCCCGGTTCTACAACGTGCCGGTCGACCAACTGCTTCCCGTGGACGAAGGCCCCGACTTCGGCATCGCCCGTGACGAGGTCGAGGTCGTCGACCTGACCGAGAGTCGGGTGGCGACCCAGCCCGGGTTCAACTCGGTGACCATCGACCTGACCCGCCTGGAGAGCCTCACCGGCCCCGAGGCCGACATGTTGAACCGCTACCTGACGATGATCCAGGTGCAGCGACAGGACTTCAACGGGCGCGTGCTGACGATCCGGCGCGACGACCTCCGGGCCATCGCCTGCATCCTCGGCACCGGCGTCGACGGGGCCGGGAACCGCCTCGACGATCTGGGCCTCGCCTCCGTCCGCAACAAGCGGTAGCACCACGGGCGTCGCTCCGGGCCCTCGGTAGGATCGACCACCCGGGCCCGCAGCCGCGCGTGCCCGCGCCGGCCAAGGCAGGAGCGACGGTGGAGCCCTTCGGTTGCTACGTCCACGTCCCGTTCTGCGCGTCCCGCTGCGACTATTGCGCCTTCGCGACCTGGACCGATCGGGGCCACCTCGTCGACGAGTACCTCCAGGCGTGTCGCCGCCAGGTCGAGCGTGAGGTGGCCGACGGACTGCCGCCGATCACCAGCGTGTTCGTGGGCGGGGGCACGCCCTCGCTCGTCCCTCCCGACGACCTGATGGCGGTGCTCGAGCCGCTGCCGCTGGCGCAGGGCGCGGAGGTGACGGTCGAGTGCAACCCCGACACCGTGACCGCCGAGCTGCTCGCGTCCTACGCCGCCGGCGGGGTCAACCGGATCTCCCTCGGGGTGCAGTCCATGGTGCCGGCCGTTCTCGCCTCGCTCGGCCGCACCCACGACCCGGACAACGTCCGGCGCTCGGTGGGCCTCGTCCGCGCCGCGGGGATCGAGCGCTTCAACGTCGACCTCATCTACGGGGCCGTCGGCGAGTCGGTCGCCGACTGGCGGACGACCCTCGAAGGCGCTGTGGCCCTGGATCCGCCCCATGTGAGCGCCTACGGCCTGACCGTCGAGGCGGGCACGGCGCTGCACGACGACCCGGACCGCCACCCCGACGACGACGACCAGGCCGACAAGTACCTTCTCGCGACCGAGGTGCTGGGCGACGCGGGCCTGGAGTGGTACGAGATCTCCAACTGGGCCCGCCCCGGCGAGGCCTGCCGTCACAACCTCCTCTACTGGTCCCAGGGTGAGTACGCCGCCATCGGTTGCGCCGCCCACGGACACCGAGAAGGAAGGCGGTTCTGGAACCTGCGCACGCCGGAGCGCTACGTCGAGGCGGTCGAGGAGGGGCGCAACCCTGAGGCCGCCGACGAGCGGCTCGACGCGGAGGAGCGCCGGATCGAGGCACTCCAGCTCGCCCTGCGCACCACGGACGGCGTACCGGCCTCGGCGCTGCCGCTGGACCGCGACCGCGCGCTCGACGGTCTCGTCGAGGTCCGTGACGAGCGGGCCCACCTGACCGTCGCCGGCCGGCTGCTCGCCAACGAGGTGGCGGTGCGCCTTCGTTGACGGCACCCTCGGTGGTGACCCGAAACCGCATGAAACCCATGCAGAGTGCTGGCCGTGCGGTGCCGGAAGGGAGGAGGGGGTCTAGGCTGGCGCTCATATGGGTGACGACGAGATCCGCTGGCTCTCCACCGCTGACGCCGCCAAGCGGGTGGGCATCACGCCCCGGACGCTCTACCGGTTCATCGACAACGGCGACCTGCCGGCGTACCGGTTCGGGCGGGTGATCCGCTTGCAGGAGTCCGAGGTCGACACCTTCATCGAGTCCTGCCGCATCGAGCCGGGGACCCTCGACCACCTGTACCCGGAGGCGGGCACCGGCACCGCCGACGAGGGCGACGGCGACGACCAGGAGTGAGCGCCGAACCCTGCCCTCCGCGCCTCCTGCGCCGGTAGAGTCGGCGCGGCCGATGCCCGAGACCCAGGTCCAGATCAGCGTGCCGGGCAATCACCTCATGGTGAGCCTCCTCGGCCAACGAGACGAGCTGCTCCGGCTCATCGAGGGCGCGTTCGACGCGACCATCCACGTGCGCGGCAACGAGATCACGGTGTCCGGTGCCGACGCCGAGTTGGTGGGCCACCTGTTCGACGAGCTCGTGCTGCTCGTGCAACAGGGCCACACCCTCGAACCCGCGGCCGTGACGCGCACCATCGCGATGGTCCGGGCGGACGAGCGGCCGTCCGAGGTGCTGTCGGCCGAGGTGTGGCGGTCGGCGCGGGGGCGGACCGTGCGTCCCAAGTCGAGCGGCCAGAAGCGCTACGTCGACGCCATCCGCGACAACATCATCACCTTCGGCATCGGACCGGCGGGCACGGGGAAGAGCTGGCTCGCGGTGGCCTGCGCCGTCCAGTCGCTCCAGGCGAAGGAAGTCGACCGCATCATCCTCACCCGTCCGGCCGTGGAGGCGGGCGAGCGCCTCGGCTTCCTGCCCGGGGACCTGATGGCCAAGGTCGACCCCTACCTTCGCCCGCTCTACGACGCCCTCTATGACATGGTCGAGGCCGAGGGAGCGCAACGCCTCCTCGACAAGGGCACGGTCGAGGTCGCGCCGCTCGCCTTCATGCGCGGCCGCACCCTCAACCGCTCGTTCATCATCCTCGACGAGGCCCAGAACACCTCACCCGAGCAGATGAAGATGTTCCTCACCCGTATCGGCTTCGGCTCGAAGGCGGTCATCACGGGCGACGTCACCCAGGTCGACGTGCCCGGCGGGCGAAGTGGCCTCGGCGGCCTCGAGCGCGTCCTGGGTGACATCGACGGCCTCGGGTTCGTCCACCTCGGCGCCGCCGACGTCGTGCGCCACCGCATCGTGGCCGACATCGTCAACGCCTACGAGCGGTCGGCCGTCGAACGGACGTGAGCGTCCTCCGGCGGGGGGCGGCCCCGGGCGCCGTCGAGGTGGTGGTGGTCGACGAACGGCCCGAGGACGGCCACGCTTCGGACGAGCCGGTCGACACGGCGCGATGGCAGCGGCTCGCCGCGTCGGTCCTCGAGGGGGAGGGGGTGGCCGGCCCGGCCGAGCTGACGGTCGCCTTCGTCGACGAGCAGGCGATGGCCGAGCTCAACGCCACCCACATGGGCGGGACGGGCCCCACCGACGTGCTGTCGTTCCCCCTCGATGCCGAGCCCGACCCGACGGCGGGACCGGGTGCCCCCCGCCTCCTGGGGGACGTGGTGATCTGTCCCGCGGTGGCCCGTCGCAACGCCGTGCCCCCCGGCGGCTACGAGTCCGAGGTGGCGCTCCTCGTGGTGCACGGCGTCCTGCACGTGCTCGGCATGGACCATGCCGACGCGGACGAGGCCGCCGCCATGGTGGCATGCGAGCGCCGGCACCTCGCTGCGCACGGACTGGAGCGCCGGCCATGAGCACCACCTACCTGTTGGGTGGGGTGGGCGTGCTCGCGCTGCTGTTGCTGGCGGTCGTCCTGGCCATGGCCGAGTCCGCGCTCACCCACCTCGGGCGCGCCCGGGCGGCGGCCATCGAGGAGGAGCGGGCGGCGGCGGCCGAGGCCGACGGCACCCCGGGCCGACGCCGGGGCGGCGCGCTGCCCGACCTCCTCGAGCGCCGCGACGAGATCCTCAACCCGGTCCTGTTGCTGCTCCTGGTCTGCCACCTCGGGTTGGCGACCGTGGTCGCGGTGGTCGCCTACGAGTCGTGGGGGCTGCCCGGCGCACTCGCCGCGCTCGTCGTCGAGATCGCCGCGCTCTTCGTGCTCACGGAGGCGATGCCCAAGACGTACGCGCTGCAGCACACGGACACGACGGCCACCCGGCTCGCCCCCTTCGTCGGCGCCCTGGCCCGGTTCTGGCCGCTGCGCTGGGCCACGCGGGGGCTCATCGGTCTCTCCAACGTCCTCCTGCCGGGCAAGGGGCGCCGCGAGGGCCCATCGGTGTCGGAGGAGGAGCTGCTCGCCCTGGCCGGGACGGCCGCCGAGCAGGACGTCATCGAGCTCGAGGAACGGGCACTGATCGAGTCCATCATCGAGTTCGGCGACACCATCGCACGAGAGGTGATGGTCCCCCGCACGGACATGGTCACCCTCGCCGCCGACTTCCAGATCGATGCCGCCATCGAGGTCGCCATCCTGCACGGCTACAGCCGTCTGCCGGCCTACGGCGAAGGCATCGACGACATCGTCGGGATCGTCTACGCGAAGGACCTCATGCGGGCCGAGCGCGACGACGCCGGCTCCGAGACGGTCTCCACCGTCCTGCGGCCGGCCGTCTACGTGCCGGAGACCAAGAAGGTCCCGGACCTCCTGCGTCAGATGCAGGACGAGCGCTTCCACATCGCCATCGTCATCGACGAGTACGGGGGCACGGCGGGCATGGTCACCCTCGAGGACCTCATCGAGGAACTGGTGGGCGAGATCCGTGACGAGTTCGACGTCGAGGAGCCGATGGTCGAGCCGCTCCCGAACGGCGGTGTGCGGGTCAACGCCCGCATGCCCATCGACGAGGTCAACGACCTGTTGCGCCTGAACGTCCCGGAGGGCGACTGGGACACGATCGGCGGGTTCCTCTACAGCCAACTGGGTCGGGTGCCGGCCGAAGGCGAGACCGTGGAGTTCGACGACCACGAGCTCCGGGCCGAGAAGGTGCAGGCCCGCCGCATCGGCCGGGTGCGCATCACCCCCGTGGCGCCCGGCGGCGCGACGTCGAAGGGCGGGTAGCGTCAGCGGATGCGGTCGGGCTTCGTGACGGTGGTCGGACGTCCCAACGTGGGCAAGTCCACGCTCGTCAACCGCATCCTCGGCACCAAGGTCGCCATCGTCTCGGACAAGCCGCAGACCACGCGGACCGAGGTGCGGGGCGTGTTGAACCGGCGCGACCCCCACGGTGAGCTCGCGGCGCAGGTCGTCTTCGTGGACACGCCCGGCATCCACCGCCCCCGCACCGAGCTGGGCAACCGCCTCAACGCCACGGCCACCGGAGCGATCGGCGATGTCGACGTCGTCTGCCTGGTCATCGACGCCAGCGCGTCGCTCGGCCCCGGGGATCGCTTCGTCGCGGCGCGGGTGCCGCGGGATGCCGTGGTGGTGGTCAACAAGGTCGACGCCGCCGCACCCGAGGAGGTCCTCCGCCAGCTCGCCAAGGCCGCGAGCCTGGACCTGAGCGAGTACTTCCCGGTCTCGGCCCGTACCGGGGACGGGGTCGACGCACTCGTCGACCACCTCGTGTCCCGGCTGCCCGAGGGCCCGGCGTACTACCCCGAGGACATGGTCACCGACGTGCCGGAGGCCTTCTGGGTCGCCGAGCTCGTCCGTGAGCAGTTGCTGGCGGTCGCGCGAGACGAGCTGCCCCACTCGATCGCGACCCGGGTGACCGAGTGGGAGTGGCCGCGCATCCGGTGCGAGATCCTCGTCGAGCGGGAGTCCCAGAAGGGGATCGTGATCGGCAAGAAGGGGGCGGTGCTCAAAGCGGTGGGCACCGCCGTGCGCAAGCAGCTCCCCGAGGGCGCCTACCTCGAGCTCTTCGTGAAGGTCGACAAGGACTGGCAGCGGCGACCGAAGGCGCTCGAGCGCCTCGGCTACTAGCGGGATCAGGCCGTCGACGCGGGGGTGCGGAGCGCCTCGAGGAAGGCGCGGACCTCGGCGCCGTCACGTGTGCGGCGCATCGGCGGCAGCGCCCGCACGATGTCCCACCGGTAGTTGCCGGTCGCCAGTCGGGAGTCCAGGACGGCCACCACGCCTCGGTCGTCGGCGGAGCGGATGAGCCGCCCCGCTCCCTGCGCCAGCAGCGTGGCGGCGCGGGGGAGATCGATCAGCCGGAACGCCTCGGCCCGGGCCCGCTCGCGGCGGGCCTGCAGCAGCGGGTCGTCGGGGCGGGGGAACGGCAAGCGGTCGATGGTCACGAGGCTGAGCGACGGCCCCGGCACGTCCACGCCCTGCCAGAAGCCCATGGTGGCGAACAGGCTGGTCTCGGGCTCTTCGGTGAAGCGGCGGACCAGGGCGGGCTTGGGCAGGTCCCGCTGGGTGAGCAGCGGGGTGCTGATGCGACCCGCCACCGCCGCCGCGGCGGCCTCCATCACCCGCCAACTCGTGAAGAGCGACAGGGTGCGACCGCCGGCCGCCTCGATGAGGCCAACGAGCTCGTCGATCATGGCCGCCTCGTACGCCGCGCTGCGGGGCTCGGGCAGGTGGGCGGCGCAGTAGAGGAGACCGTGCTCCTCGAAGTCGAAGGGGCTGCCCACGTCGAGCTGGGTGACCTCGCCCTCGTCGAGGCCGAGGTGGGATGCCAGCGCCGGCGGGATGGTGGCGCTGGTGAGCACCGCCGTGGCGTTCTCCCAGAGGGTGGCGCGCAACACCTCGCCGACGTCGATGGGGGCCACCTTCAGGGTGGGGTTGGTCTCCGGGCCGGACACCCACGCCACGTGCGTCGGGGGCACGTCCATGACCGCGTCGACGTCGTCGGTGAGGGAGCCGGTGGCCTTCACCGCTCGCTCCCGTCGAGCGGCCACGTCGCCGGGCGCGTCGCTCGGGACCTTGCGCAACGCCGCCTGGACCACCTCGAGGCGGGTGCGCACCTCGAGGAGGGCGTCGGCGAGCGCGGGGTCGACCGCTCCCCGCAGGCGCCGGTCGACCTGCGGCGAGAGCGCGACGGTCAGGTGGTCCCCGGCGGCGTCGAGCGCGGCCGTGAGGCTGGGGTCCTCCACGATGGCGCCGACGGTGCGGGCCAATGCGTGGAGCCGCCCCCCGCTCAGCTCGAAGCCCGCCGTCGCCGAGATGACGTCCTCGAGCTGGTGGGCCTCGTCGAACACCACGACGTCGTGCTCGGGGAGGACCGCCCCGCCGCTGGCGAGGTGGGTGCCGTAGAGGTGGGTGTTGACCACGATCACGTCGGCCGAGGAGGCCGCCCGCCGGGCCTCCTCCGCGAAGCACGCCTCGCCCTGGGGGCACTTCGAGGCGCCCGGACACTCGCGCGGGCCCACGCTGACCGCGGCCCAGGCGGTTCCCGACGGTTCGAAGGCGAGCTCCGCCCGGTCGCCCGTGTCGGTCTCGTCCGCCCAGGCCAGGAGGCGTTCGAGCTCGACCGAGGAGACGCGTTCGCTGGCATCGTCGAGCCCGAGTGCCCCCTGGTCCGTGTCGAGCTCGGCCACGCGCTGGCGGCACAGGTAGTTGGACCTGCCCTTGAGGAGGGCGTAGTCGAGGTCGCGATCGAGGTGGCCGGCGAGGAAGGGCAGGTCCTTCGTGTAGAGCTGGTCCTGGAGGGCCTTGGTGGCGGTGACCACCACGACGGGCTTGGCGCTCAGCGCGGCGGGCACCAGGTAGGCGAGCGACTTGCCGGTGCCCGTCCCTGCCTGGACGATCAGATGGCGCCCGGCGGTGATGGCCTCGGCCACGGCCTCGGCCATGCGGCGCTGGCCTTCGCGGCGCTCACCGCCGCCGGGCAGCGCGCCCGTGACCCGGTCGAGGGTCGAGACGGTGCGCTCGGGGAGGGTCACGGCCTCACCCTACGGGTGGCGCGTCGGTGCCCCGCGGCAGCTGACCGTGCCCTGCGGGTCCGGCCGCCCCCATGCTCGGGCCGGTGGCGGCGAGGCGGTAGGTTGCAGGCGTGGTGCCGGCCGACATCGATCCTGCGCGGGTGCCCGCCCACGTGGCCCTCGTCATGGACGGCAACGGCCGCTGGGCCGAGCAGCGGGGCCTCAAGCGCACCGAAGGGCACGCCGCCGGCGAGGAGGCCCTGTTCGACACGGTCGAGGGTGCCCTCGAGCTCGGCATCAAGTGGGTCACCGTCTACGCCTTCTCCACCGAGAACTGGAAGCGACCGCCCGACGAGGTGCGGTACCTCATGGGCTTCAACGAGTCGATCCTGCGCCGCCGCCGCGATGAGCTGCACGCCCGCAACGTGCGCATGCGCTTCGTGGGCCGTCGCGACTGGCGGGTGCCGAAACGCCTCATCCGGCGCATGGACGAGTCCATCGAGCTGACCCGGCACAACACCGGGATGACCTTCACCATCGCGTTCAACTACGGCGGGCGGGCCGAGATCGTCGATGCGGTGCGGGCGCTGGTGGCCGAGGGGACGCCCGCGGACAAGATCACCGAGGCGTCCATCCGGCGGCACCTGTACGACCCCGAGATGCCTGATCCGGACCTCATGGTGCGGACCTCGGGGGAGTACCGCATCTCCAACTACCTCCTGTGGGAGATCGCCTACAGCGAGCTCGTCTTCACCGATGTGCTGTGGCCCGACTTCCGTCGCGAGCACCTCGCCGACGCGGTGCGCGAGTTCCAGCGCCGCGAGCGCCGCTTCGGCGGCCTCGACAAGGACGGCGACCGGAAGAAGCGGTCCGCCGCCGGGTAGGCGGTGCGCTGATGGCGTTGTACCGCGAGCACGGCATCGTGCTGCGCACCCACAAGCTCGGCGAGGCCGACCGCATCGTGGCCTTCTACACCGCCGGGCACGGCAAGGTGCGTGCCGTGGCCAAGGGCGTGCGCAAGACCCGCTCGAAGTTCGGGGCCCGCCTCGAGCCCACGAGCCACGTGGCGGCCCAGTTCTACGAGGGCCGCAACCTCGACATCGTCACCCAGGTCGAGACCGTGGACCACTTCCGGGCGGTGCGCGAGGACCTCGACCGGTTCGCCCGGGCATCGGCCATGCTCGAGGCCGTCGACCAGGTGAGCGAGGACGCCCCGCCCTCGACGCCGCTCTACCAGCTGCTCCTCCGGGCGCTGCGCACCCTCTCGGCGCACTCGTCCAACCTCGTGGTCGCCGGGTTCTTCTGGAAGCTGCTCGCGCTCGAGGGCCTGCGCCCGACCGTCGACCGCTGCGTGCGCTGCGGGTCCCCGGAGGAGCTGGTGTCGTTCGACCTCGACGAGGGCGGTCTGCTCTGCCGAGGGTGTCGGCGGGGGACCGCCGTGAGCCCCGAGGCCGTGGTGCTGCTCCAGCAGATCCTCGGCGGGCAGCTGGGAGCGGCGCTCGACGCGCCGGATTCGCCCGCCGGCATCGAAGTGGAGCTGTTGGCCACCCGGGCCCTCGAGCACCACCTCGAGCGGCGCCTACGGTCGCTGGGGGTGCTCGAGCAGGCCTGAGTCGGGCTCAGCTCCCCGCGAGCGCGCTGGCCTGGAGGCCGAAGTCGTTGGTGGTGCCGGAGTCGGTGGCGGCCCCGATGATGAACAGGATGATCACCAACACGAGGATGCCGATGCCGATGTAGCCGGTGATCAGACCGGCGAGGGCCATGCCGTCGCCCTGCTGGGCGCCGTTGGACTCCCGGATCTGCTTGCGGGCCATGTGGCCGAGGATGACTGCGGGGATGGCCGCGACCGAGCCGATGCCGCAGGTGATGAAGCCGACCCCCAGGCTCGACACCCCGCACACGAGGGCGGCGATGGCCATGCCGTTGGTGGAGGGCGCCTGGTACGCCGGGTTGCCGTAGGGCATGCCGGCGGGCGGCGCGGAGCCCCAAGGCGCGGCCGGAGCGGCGGGAGCGGCCTGTTCGGGCGGGTACCACTTGCCGTCCGATGCCTGCCACCAGCCGGGGCCCTGCGAGTAGTCGCTCATGTCGGACAGCTTCGCGCGATCGGCGCCCCCGCCGGGCGTGGTTGGTAACGTGCGGCCGCTCCCGAGGAACGAGGATTGCATGAGCGACTACCCGCCACCCCCACCGGGCGACACCGACCCCAGCGAGACGGTCTGGCACGCCCCGCCGCCGCCGGGGGGCGACGCGCCGACCGAGCCCCAGGCGCCGACGCCGCCGCCCGCGGCCGTGCCGCCCACACCGGCGCCCGGGTACGCGCCCCCGCAGCCCGGATACGCACCGCCGCAGCCGGGCTATGCGCCGCCGCAGCCCGGGTACGCACCGCCGCAGCCGGGCTATGCGCCGCCGCAGCCCGGGTACGCACCGCCGCAGCCGGGGTATCCGCCCCAGCAGGGGTACGCACCGCAGCCCTACGCAAAGGTGACCGTCGGTCCCGACGGGCGCCCGCTCAAGTCCAAGATGACGGCAGGGCTCCTGGGCATCTTCCTGGGGAGCATCGGTGTCCACCGCTTCTACCTGGGCTACCCCGGCATCGGCATCGCCCAGATCGCGGTCACGTTCTTCACCTGCGGCATCGGTGGGATCTGGGGCCTCATCGAGGGCATCCTCATCCTCACCGGCTCACCGAGCTTCTCCACCGACGCCGAGGGCCGACCCCTCACCGACTGACCGGCCACCCACCGCGCGGTGGGCGAGACGCGACGAGGCCCTCCCCGATGGGGAGGGCCTCGTCGCGTCCGAGTCGAGCGAACCAGCGCGGGGCTACTGGTCGATGGGCCGCCACTGCTGCGTGGCGTCGTCGAACTGGAGCCACGAGCCCTGGGCGGCGTCCCACTGGATGTAAGCGTTGCGGGCAGGGTCCCATTGCGGCTCGGCACCGCTGGGGGCCGGCGCCGCCGCGGCCTCGGCCGCCGGAGCGGGAGCGGGCTCGGCCACGGGGGGAGCCGCCGCGAAGGCGTCCGTCACCGGCGGCGCGGCCGGCGTGTAGGGGGCGGCGCCGGCCGGAGCGCCGTAGGCGCCGGCTGCCGCGCCCACCGGCGTGCCGTACGGGTCGGCGGCCATGACGGGGCTGCCGATGGGGCGCCCGACGTCGTTCTTGCCCACGACGAACGTCTTGGCGGCACGGTCGCCGAGGCGGGTGTGGTCCTTGCCCGTGAGGATGAGGATGAACCCCAAGAGGCCCGGGATGCAGTAGGGGAGGAGGTCGACGATCAGCAGCACCCAGCGGATGAGGGCCTTGACCGGGCCGGGAGCGCCGCCCTCGGGGTTGACCACCCGCAGGCCCATGATGGCCTTGCCCGGGGTGAAGCCCTTGAACCCCTGGAGGAACACGAAGATCCCGATCGCGTAGCCCCACGAGATCACCTGGACGATTGCTGCGTTCGTCGACGAGAGGCCGTACACAGTGGAATTCACGGTGGTGCACTGGTTCAGCAGGCCCGAGCAGGTGACTCGGTCGATGTCCCCCGAGTCAGCGAGCAACACGAAGGGGATCCAGTTGACTGCCAGAAGAATGATCCAGTCGATGATGAAGGCGACGACGCGCTTGCCGACGACGGCCGTGGGGTCTGCTGCTGGTTGGTAGGCGCTCACGGCGCCTTTTCTACCCCATCCGGCTACTGGAGTCGGGACGGATCGACGAGGCGCCACTTCTGCGCCTCCTCGTCCCAGCCGATCCAGCGGTCCACCGACGGCTCCCACCGCACGTAGGTCTCGAGCGCGTCGTTCCACACGGGCTCGGTCGAGCGCTCGGGCGCTCCGCCGCCGGACCCGGAGTCGGGCGTCGATGCGGCGGCGGCGGTGGCTGCGGCGGCTGTCGGGGTCGCCCCGGGCTCGAACACGGACGGCGGCTCGTCGCCGGCGGGGACCGGGGCGTACTGCTCGTCGTCGCCGTACCCGCCGTACTCGCCGTACTCGCCGGTCCCGTCCTCCACGCCCGTGAGCGCGACCTCGTCGGCAGGGACCCGCTCGGCGTCGTCGCGGCCACGCCCCCGCCCGCCGAGGCGTGCCGCGAACTTGCGGTCGACCACGAAGGTGGCGCCGGCGAAGTCGCCCACGCGGCGGTGGCCCTTGGTGAAGGTGGCGAGGATGAAGCCGATGGGCAGCACGATCGTGATGATGTCGATGACCCAGAGCAGGGTGCGCACGAAGGCGCGGCCGATGCCGGGCTTCGGGCGCTCGCGGGTGACGCAGCGGAGTCGGCAGATGCCCTTGCCGAACGTGGCGCCGGTGAGGCCCTGCACCAGCACCCAGTCGATGAGGAGGGCCACCCAGAACAGCGCCACGGCCAACCAGAACTTGTCGCCCGGCACCACCAGCACCGAATCACCCAGGCCGGGCACGTCCTTCGGGAACCACAGCGTGGCGTCGCCGCTCTCGAAGCGGAACCCGGCGGGCTCGGCGGCGATGGCGGCGCCGGTGAAGCGCTGGCCGAACACCACGATGGCGGCGAGGAAGGTGGCCTCGAACAGCACCACGTCGAGCAGCCAGGCCAACGTCCGCCGGGCCAGCACGCGCGTGGGGTCGTTGCGGCGCGCGTCGTCGGTCACGGGGACTATTCCTACCGCATCGGCGACCCGCGCGGCGCGGCGAGCGCCGGACGGGGCCGGGAGGGGCGAGCGGTAGTCTCCCCTCGATGCCCCCCGACGCCGACGCCACCGACCCCGAGACACCCGCTCCCGACCGCATGGAGCAGATCGTCAACCTGGCCAAGCGCCGGGGCTTCGTGTTCCCCTCGGCGGAGATCTACGGCGGGTTCCGGTCCACCTACGACTACGGCCCCATCGGCGTGCTGTTGTTGCGCAACGTCAAGGACGCCTGGTGGCGCTCGATGGTCCAGCTGCGTGACGACGTGGTCGGGCTCGACGCGGCGATCCTGTCGCCGCCGGCGGTCTGGCAGGCGTCGGGACACCTCGCGAACTTCACCGACCCGCTCGTCGACTGCCGCCACTGCGGCGCCCGGCACCGTTCCGACGACATCCCCGACCCCGATGTGTGCCCGACCTGCGGCACCCGGGGGTCGTTCACCGAGGCGCGCCAGTTCAACCTGATGTTCAAGACCCACGCGGGGCCCGTCGAGGAGGACGCCGCGGTCGCGTACCTGCGGCCAGAGACCGCCCAGGGGATCTTCTTGAACTTCGCCAACGTGTTGCAGGCGAGCCGCAAGAAGCCGCCGTTCGGCATCGCCCAGATCGGCAAGTCCTTCCGCAACGAGATCACCCCGGGCAACTTCATCTTCCGCACCCGCGAGTTCGAGCAGATGGAGATGGAGTTCTTCGTCCCACCCGACGAGGCGGCGACGTGGTTCGAGTACTGGTGCGGCGAGCGGCGCCAGTGGTACATCGACCTCGGCATCGATCCGGGTCACCTCCGCCTGCGCCCCCATGCGGCCGACGAGCTCAGCCACTACTCGGCGGGGACGTCGGACGTCGAGTACCTGTTCCCCTGGGGCTGGGGCGAGCTCGAAGGCGTCGCCAACCGGGGCAGCTACGACCTGACGAAGCACAGCGAGGCCTCCGGGGAGCGTCTCGACTACTTCGACCAGGCCACCAACACGCGCTACGTGCCGCACGTGATCGAGCCGGCGGCCGGCGCCACGCGCACGATGATGGCGTTCCTCCTCGACGCCTACGACGAGGAGGAGGTCCGCGGCGAGACCCGCACCGTCCTGCGCCTCCACCATCGCCTCGCCCCCTACAAGGTGGCGGTGCTGCCCCTGTCGAAGAAGGACACGCTCACGCCCATGGCCCGGGAGGTGCTGGCGCTGCTCCAGCCCCACCTGATGTGCGACTACGACGAGACCCAGGCCATCGGCCGGCGCTATCGCCGCCAGGACGAGCTGGGCACGCCCTACTGCGTCACCGTCGACTTCGACTCCCTCGACGACCGTGCCGTCACCGTGCGCGAGCGCGACTCGATGGACCAGGACCGCGTGCCGGTCGGCGACCTGCTCGCCTATCTCCAGGAGCGGCTGGCATGACCACCGATGCCGGCCCGGCGGAGGCGACCCCCGAAGACTGGTTCGACGCCAACCGTCAGATGTGGGACGAGCGGGTGCCGATCCACGTGGACTCGGACTTCTACGGGGTGGCCGACTTCAAGGCCGGCCGCCAGACGCTCGAGCCCTTCGAGATCGAGGAGATGGGCCCGGTGCGCGACCGGGAGCTGGTCCACCTCCAGTGCCACTTCGGCCTCGACACCCTCTCGTGGGCGCGCCTCGGCGCCCGCGTCACGGGTCTCGACTTCTCCCAGCCGGCGGTGGAAGCGGCCAAGGGCCTCGCCCGCGAGTGCGGGATCGACGCCCGCTTCGTGGCCGCCAACGTGTACGACGCGCTCGAGGTGCTGGACCACCTGTACGACATCGTCTACGTGAACCTCGGGGCCCTGAACTGGCTCCCCGACGTGTGGCGCTGGGCGGAGATCGTGGCCGCCCTCCTACGCCCGGGTGGGCGGCTCTACCTTCGCGAGGCCCATCCGTTCGCCGATGTGTTCGCCGACGAGCAGCTCGACGTGGAGTACGACTACTTCGCCGACGCCGAGCCCCTCACGTGGGAGGACGCCGGCACCTACGCCGATCCGGACGCCCCCACCGTCCACAACCGGTCGTTCGAGTGGCAGCACCCCATCAGCGAGGTGGTCTCCGCGGTCCTGGCCCAGGGTCTCCACCTCGACCTGTTGCACGAGCAGCCCTACACGGTGTTCCAGCGCTGGCCGTTCCTCGAACGCCACGAGGACGGCACCTACTGGATGCCCGAGGACCGACCGCTGCTTCCCCTCATGTACACCCTCAAGGCCACGAAGGTGGGCTGACATGTCCGACTCCCTCGTCTACGCGTTCGATCACGAGCACCCCGAGCCGCCGATGGCGCGCAAGGACCTGCTCGGTGGCAAGGGGGCGAACCTCGCGGAGATGACCTCCGTGCTCAAGCTGCCGGTCCCGCCCGGGTTCACCATCACGACCGAGGCGTGCCGCGCTGCGCTCGCCGGCGGGTGGCCTGCCGGCCTGGCCGACGAGATCGAGCGCCACGTGGCGCGGCTGGAGGAGCGCATGGGCCGCCGGCTGGGGCTCGGGGACGACCCGCTCCTGGTCAGCGTGCGGTCCGGCGCCAAGTACTCGATGCCCGGGATGATGGACACGATCTTGAACCTCGGCCTCAACGACGAGTCGGTCCAGGCCCTCGCCCGCGCCACCGCCGACGAGCGCTTCGCCCTCGACTCCTACCGGCGCTTCATCCAGATGTACGGCAAGGTCGTCCTCGAGGTGCCGGGCGAGGAGTTCGAGCGCCGCTTCGAAGGTGCCCGCGACCTCGCCGGCGCCGAGACCGACCACGACGTCCCCGCCGATCTGCTGCACCTCGTCATCGACCGCTTCAAGGCGCTCGTGGCCGAGCACACCGGCGAGCCCTTCCCACAGGACCCGATGACCCAGCTCCGCGGCGCCATCGATGCGGTGTTCGCGTCGTGGCAGTCGCCCCGCGCCGTCACGTACCGCCGCCGCGAGCACCTGCCCAACGATCTCGGCACGGCCGTCAACGTGCAGGCCATGGTCTTCGGCAACCGCGACGACGAGTCGGGCACCGGCGTCGGGTTCACCCGCGACCCGGCCACCGGTGCGGCCGGCAGCTTCGGAGACTTCCTGGTCAACGCCCAGGGCGAGGACGTGGTGGCCGGCATCCGCGCCACCCAGCCGCTCCACGAGATGGGCGAGCGGTGGCCCGAGCTCTACCGCCAGCTCCAGGAGATCTTCGCCACCCTCGAGCAGCACTACCGGGACATGTGCGACACCGAGTTCACCGTCGAGCAGGGCAAGCTCTGGATGCTCCAGACCCGGGTGGGGAAGCGCACCGGTACCGCGGCACTGCGCCTCGCCGTGGCCATGGCCGACGATCCGGCCATCCGCCTCACCCACGCCGAGGCCGTCGAGCGGGTCTCCGCCGATCACCTCGACCAGGTCCTGCACCCGCAGTTCGAGCACGTCGAGCACACGGTGCTCACCACCGGCCTGGCCGCGTCGCCAGGTGCCGCCGTGGGCAAGGCCTACTTCGACGCCAACGAGGCCGTCAGCGCCGCTCACGAGGGTGAGGAGGTGATCCTGGTCCGCCAGGAGACCTCCCCCGAGGACGTCCACGGCATGGAGGTGGCGCAGGGCATCCTCACGTCGCGTGGCGGACTGGTCAGTCACGCCGCCGTGGTGGCGCGGGGGTGGGGCAAGCCCGCGGTCTGCGGCGCCGAGGCCATCGTCGTCGGTGACAACCACTTCCGCGTCGGTGACACGGTGGTCAACAGGGGCGACGTGATCTCCATCGACGGCACCACCGGCGAGGTGGTCCTCGGTGCCATGCACCTCACGATGGGGGAGACACCGGCCGAGTTCGACACCGTCCTCGCCTGGGCCGACGAGGTGCGGGGCCGCGATCTGGGTGTCCGCGCCAACGCGGACACCGCGGAAGATGCCGCCCGGGCCCGGGAGCACGGCGCGGAGGGCATCGGCCTGTGCCGCACCGAGCACATGTTCCTCGGTGATCGCCTGCCGGTCGTGCGCCGCATGATCCTGGCCAACACCCCCGAGGGCGAGGCCGCCGCCCTTGACGAGCTGGGTCGGGTCCAACGGGAGGACTTCGAGGGGATCCTCGAGGCCATGGACGGGCTCCCCGTCACGATCCGCCTGCTCGACCCGCCGCTCCACGAGTTCCTCCCCGACGTGGAAGGCCTCGTCGTCAAGGAGGCCCGCGAAGGCGGCCTCGATGAGGAGGAGAGCGAGCTGCTCGCGGCCGCTCGGAGCTGGCAGGAGGCCAATCCCATGCTCGGCACCCGGGGCGTCCGTCTCGGGGTGCTGAAAGACGGCCTCTACCGCATGCAGGTGCGTGCCCTGCTTGAGGCGGCCGCCAACCGGCGGGCCGCGGGCGGCCGCCCGATCGTCGAGATCATGATCCCGCTCGTGGTGTCCGAGGCCGAGCTGGCTCTCGCCCGGAGCTGGGTCGAGGAGGAGCTCGCCGGGCCCGCCGGGGACGGGCTCGCCGAGGGTGACGTGCGCATCGGCACGATGATCGAGACCCCGCGCGCCGCGATCTGTGCCGACCAGATCGCCCGGCAGGCCGACTTCTTCTCCTTCGGGACGAACGACCTCACCCAGATGACGTTCGGCTTCAGCCGCGATGACGTCGAGGGCCGGCTCATGGAGACCTATCTCGAGCACGGGCTCCTGCCCGGCGACCCCTTCGACAGCATCGACCCCGATGGCGTCGGTGGCCTCGTCGGCCTCGCCGTCGAGCGGGCCCGTGCGGTCAAGCCCGACCTGAAGATGGGGGTCTGCGGGGAGCACGGCGGTGACCCGGCGTCCATCGCGCTGTTCCACCGTCTGGGCCTCGACTACGTCTCCTGCTCGCCGTTCCGTGTGCCCATCGCCCGGTTGGAGGCGGCCCGATCGGTGCTCGCCGCCTCCTCCGGGGGCTAGCGCCGGGGAGCACTGACCCGTGGGGATCGTCGACGAGGACATCGTGCGGGTGCGCGAGTCCACCGACATCGTCGCGGTGGTGTCGCAGCACCTCCAGCTGAAGCGGGTCGGCACCCGCTGGGTGGGCCTGTGCCCGTTCCACGCCGAGAAGTCGCCGTCCTTCTCCGTCAACGCCGAGCAGGGCCTGTACTACTGCTTCGGCTGCCAGGCCAAGGGCGACGCCATCACCTTCGTGCGCGAGATCGAGCACCTCGACTTCCCGGGCGCGGTCGAGTGGCTGGCGGCCAAGGCGGGCATCACCGTCCGCTACACCGACAGCGGGGAGAACGAGGGCCGCAAACGCCGCAAGCGCCTCCTCGAGGCCATGGAGCGCGCCGTCACCTGGTACCACGAGCGCCTGCTCACGGGCGCCGACGCGAAGGAGGCACGTGGCTACCTGCGCACCCGGGGCTTCGACGGCGAGAAGGTGCGTCGCTACCGGCTGGGCTGGGCGCCCGACGAGTGGGACGCCCTCGCCCGCCACCTGAAGGTCCCCGACGACGTGCTGCGCGACACGGGCCTCGGGTTCGTGAATCGACGCAACAAGCAGCAGGACGCGTTCCGGGGTCGGGTGCTGTTCCCCATCTTCGACGTGCAGGACGACCCGGTGGCCTTCGGCGGTCGCATCCTGCCCGGCCACGAGGGGCCCAAGTACAAGAACTCGTCCGAGTCGGCCCTCTACGCCAAGAGCAAGGTGCTCTACGGGCTCAACTGGATGAAGGCGGGGATCGTGGAAGCCGATGAGGCCATCGTGTGCGAGGGCTACACCGACGTGATCGGCTTCGCCGACGCCGGCCTGCCCCGTGCGGTGGCCACCTGCGGGACCGCCCTCACCGAAGAGCACTTCCGCACCCTCAAGCGCTACGCCCACCGGGTGGTGCTGGCCTTCGACGCCGACGCCGCCGGCCAGGCCGCCGCCGAGCGCTTCTACGAGTGGGAGAAGGCCTACGAGATCGACGTGGCGGTCGCGGCGCTGCCCGCGGGGGTCGATCCGGCCGACCTCGCCCGCACCGACCCGGCGGCACTCGTGGCGGCGGTCGAGCACGCCACGCCCTTCCTGGGGTTCCGGGTGCACCGCGCCCTCTCGGAGGGCTCGGTCGCCACCCCCGAAGGTCGCGCCCGCACCGCGGAGGCCGCGCTGACCGTGATCGCCGAGCACCCCAGCCAGCTCGTGCGCGATCAGTACGTCATGGAGGTGGCCGACCGCTGCCAGCTCGACCCCGACCAGTTGCGCCAGCGTCTCGCGGGGGTGGTGCGAGGTGAGGAGGCCAGGGCACCGGCCGTGCCCCGGCCGGCCGACGTGCGTGACGGCCGGGACAACGCCGAGGTCGAGGCGCTGCGCCTGGCCGTGCACGACCCCGACGCCGTTGGCCACCTGCTCGACGAGGTGCTCTTCACCGACGAGTTGCATGCGGCCGTGTTCCGGGCGCTCGCCCCGGGCGGCACGATGCACGAGGTGCTCGAGCGTTGCGATCCCCGCGCCGCCGACCTCCTGCAGCGCCTGGTCGTGGAGGAGGCCGAGGGCGACCCCGAGAACGTGGCCAGCCTGCTCACGGCGGCGGCGGCCCGCCGGGCGTTGCGCCGCCTGGACGCGGCCAACCGGCGCGCCTTCGACGCGGATCGGTCGCGGCAGATCGCCTGGCTCAAGATGGCCATCGAGCAGGTCGACCCCGACGACCCCGACGAGGCGGTGCGCGCGCAGTTGTTAGCCTGGCTCGCAGAAGAGGCCACCACGGCCGAGGAGAACGATGACTGACGGGGCACAGCGGCTCGGGGGGGCCAGCCTGCGGAGGCGGGCCGGCCAGGGTGACGACCACCCTCCCTCGTGCGCACGCGTCCCCTTCCGGAGCGGTCGCTGATGGCCGACGCCGTCACGCCGCTGCCCCCCTGGGCGGGCGTCCCCGAGCCCGAGATGCAGGCACTGCTCGAGCGCGGTCGGGCGAAGGGCGAGCTCACCCTCGACGAGGTCCTCCAGGTGATGAAGGACGTCGAGGTGTCGACCGACGTCATCCTCGGCGTCCGGACGTTGCTGCACAGCGAGGGCATCGCCCTCGACGAGACGCTCGACGCGGCGGCGCTGCCCTCGGGCAGCCCGAAGACCAGGTCCACCCGGGCCACCGACACCGGTGGTGCCGACACCCAGAGCGGCTCTGCGGACCCCGTGCGCATGTACCTCAAGGAGATCGGACGGGTCTCGCTGCTCAACGGGGAGCAGGAGGTCGAGCTGGCCAAGCGCATCGAGGTCGGCACCAAGGCCTCCGAGCGTTTGGCCGACGCGGCCGCCGCCGGCGAGGAGCTCGACCGCAACGTCATGCTGCGCCTCCAGCGGTCGGCCCGGGACGGGGAGATGGCCAAGCAGGCCCTCACCCAGGCCAACCTCCGGCTGGTCGTCTCCATCGCCAAGCGGTACGTCGGCCGCGGCATGCTCCTGCTCGACCTCATCCAGGAGGGGAACCTCGGCCTGATGCGGGCGGTCGAGAAATTCGACTACACCAAGGGCTTCAAGTTCTCGACGTACGCCACGTGGTGGATCCGCCAGGCCATCACCCGCGCCATCGCCGACCAGGCCCGCACCATCCGCATCCCGGTGCACATGGTCGAGTCGATCAACAAGGTGTACCGGGTGCAGCGCCAGATGATGCAGGAACTCGAGCGCGAGCCGACCATCGAGGAGCTGGCCGAGAAGGTCGACATGACCCCCCAACGGGTGCGCGAGATCCAGCGCATCTCGCAGGACCCGCTGTCGCTCGACTCGCCGGTGGGGGAGGAGGACGACTCCAACCTCGGCGACTTCATCGAGGACCAGCAGGCCGAGGCCCCGGCCGAGGCCGCGGCCCGCAAGATGCTCGGCGACGCCGTCATCGAGGCGCTCGACGAGCTGAACGACCGGGAGAAGCAGGTGGTGCGCCTGCGCTTCGGCCTGGACGACGGTCAGGCCCGCACCCTCGAGGAAGTGGGCCGCGAGTTCGGCGTCACCCGCGAGCGCATCCGCCAGATCGAGTCGAAGACGCTGGCGAAGCTGCGCCACCCCCACCGCAGCCAGAAGCTGCGGGACTACCTCGACGGCGAGTAGTCAGAGGGTGGTCAGGCCGACCACTCGGGCTGGATCAGGTCGATGGTGTCGTCGACCGTCGGGTCGCCGGCGCCGTTGCGGCCGATGGTCGTCCGCACCCGGGTGGCGGCCGACTGCACGGGCGGCGAGTCGGTGAGCTTGTGGAGCGCCTGGTTGAGCTGCTCGTAGCGCTGGCGGCCCGCCTTGGCGCCGAAGTAGTAGCCCACGGCGCCGCCGATGATCAGACCGGTTCGGAATTTCATGGCTTGGTTCTACCCCGTCCGTGCCCGTCACACCCCCCGAGCACCATGGGCCTATGGGTTACCGGGGCAAGGTCATCGAGCAGGAGCGTGCCCGCGAGTTGCGGGCGGAATCGTGGACGCTGCAGGAGATCGCCGACGAGCTCGGCGTCGCCAAGGGGTCCGTGTCCGTGTGGGTGCGTGACGTCGACTTCACGCCCAAGCCCCGCCAGCCGGGGGCGCACCGGAAGCCGCATCCCTGGAAGAGCCGCAAGGAGACGGAGATCGCCGATCTGCGAGAGGAGGGGCGGCGGCGGATCGGAGTCATGTCGGAGGAGGCCTTCCTCGTCGCCGGCACGGCTCTCTACGCCGGCGAGGGTGGCAAGACCGACGGGGAGGTGAAGTTCGCGAACAGCGACCCACGGATGCTGCTGCTCTTCTGCATCTGGCTGCGTCGGTTCTTCGAGATAGACGAATCGCGTGTCCATCTGCGGAACTACCTCCACCAAGGCCTCGACCTGGGGGCCGCCAACGCGTTCTGGTCGGAACTGCTCGACATCCCGGTCGAGCAGTTCTACAAGCCGTACCGTGCGGTGCCCGACCCCTCGATCCGCAAGGCGAAGCACATCTACGGCTGTCCGTCGGTCAGCTACTGCTGTACACGAACCCACCGAAAGGTCATGGGCTTGGTGCACGCGCTGCTATCGTCAGAAGCCCTTCCGGGGTGGCGCAGTCGGTAGCGCAGGGCACTGTTAATGCCAAGGTCGTGGGTTCGAGCCCCACCCCCGGAGCCAGATTTCGAGACGATCCGTCGCCGTGGCCACGCCGGCGGCGCCGTCGACGTGCGGCCGGTCCGCGAGACTGTCGCCGGGGCCCGTAGCTCAATGGTCAGAGCAGGCGACTCATAATCGCTCGGTTGCAGGTTCGATCCCTGCCGGGCCCACCGTCCTGACAAGGGGAAACGCTGCGCCCCGCCAGCTCATCCACGGGCGCGGGAGGGCGTGATGCAAACCATCTGCAAACGGGAGCGGAGCAATGGGATCTGTGTCCTTCACACCCGACGAACTGGAGCGTTTCGCTCGGACGCATCTTGAGTACGAGGTCTGCATCGCTGCTCACACGGCAGCCATGTGGCAGAACGGGCCCGGGATCCTAGATCGCGCCGCTCAGAGCGCGTTCATGATCTCGTCGCTTGTGCACCTCCGCCTGCTCGATGACTTCTTCGGCATGAAGAAGCGCCCGGTCATCGCTGGGAGAGAGATGCGGGACGTCATGGCACTCGACTACGTCTCGCATTGGACCCCAGTGCGGCCGCTCGGTGACCGTCGCGATGCCGTGAACGTGCAGGTGGCGCACCTTTCGATGGACCGCCTGGAAGGCCTCCCGTGGAACGTCCTGAGGTTGACGGTCGATGTGCTCGAGGTCTTCGGCACCTTCGTCGGTCAGTTGACACCGCTGATGGCCGAGGCCCTGGAAGGTGCCGAGGTCGTCGCCGAGGCGTTCGTCAACTGGTCGGCGCGCTTCGACCTGGACCACCCAGAGGATCTCGGAGATCTGGGGGAGCCGTACACATTCTTGGGCACGCCGAGCACAACGACGAACGGCGACCCGATCACAACGTGGCCGTTTGACCCGTCACCTATCCGGGGCAGCTGACGTCCATGAGCCGAGCGCCTGGTCGAGGGCGTCGGCCGCCGCGGCGGTCAGCCGGTCGCCCGCGAGTACGAGCAGCGCGGTTGTCGCCGCCCGCTGTCCACGCTGATGTCCGTAGCGGCCCTGTTGCGCGATGCCGCTGACGCCGTCGAGTGCGACGTGCGCGGCATATGCGCCCCTCCGGGCCGTTCCTAGGCGTCGACGAACGCGACGACAGAAGCGAGGCGGATCAGCCGCGCCTGTCGAGGCGGCGCGGCCTCAAAAGCTGGCGTCCTTCACCTTGATGGCCACCTCGACCCATCCGAGAGCGATCGCTGCGACGAGCCCGCCGATGATCAGCAAGAACACCAGCATGATCGTGGCGCTGCGGTCGACTTGCGCAACCCGCTGATGGAGCTGCACCACCTCCAGCCTGAGCGAGCTCAGTTCGTCCACGATCGCCTTCTCGCCGTCGGTCATCGCCACGCCCCCTTAGTCAGGCCACCAGTGCGGCCAGACGGTACCGGGGTGCAGGCCGGCCCTGCAGGCGAGACGGTCCGCCATCTCCTCGGTGAGCCCGGTGCGGGCCAGCCGGTGAAGGTGCCCGCGGTCGGGCCCGAGTCGGCGGGCCTGAGCCAGCCTCGTCTCGAGGGGATGGCGAGGGCGTCGAGGAGGTCGGCCAGCTGGTAAGGGTGGGGGACCTTGCGGCCCGGAGGGGCCCCGACGAGAAGGTCGCTCACGGCGCCCACTCCCGCACCCACTCGCCGACGTCGACCGCGGTGGATTCGTTCAGCCCGGGCGCCCACCGGTCACGGAACGCCTGCGCGAGCGGGGCCGGGTCGGATCCGTCGTCGACGAGCTCCACGGTCCGCCACTCGCGCTGTTGCTTCCGTGGGGCCGATCCAGTGACCGGGGATGCGTCGTGATGAGGATCGTCAACTAGGGTGCCGATGGTGATCGACCCTGACGACCTCCTCGACTCCCACGACGTCGCCCAGCTGCTGGGCTTGGCCAACAACCGGGTGGTAAGCGTCTACCGAGACCGATACAGCGGGGACTTCCCGGCGCCGTTCGTCGAGAAGGGAGCCGGCCGCTGCGTGCTCTGGCGCCGGCAGGACATCGAGCAGTGGGCCGCGTCACACCCCGGCCGTAGAGGCACATCGTGACCTCCACACAGGACCACGACGACGACCAGCTTCTCACCTGCACCGTGCAGGAAGCCGCCGACCTGATCGGGGTCTCCCGCACCACGGTCGACCGCCTCCTCGACGCCGGCCTGACCTACGAGCGGAAGGTGCCCGGCATCCGCCGCCGGCTCATCTCTCGCGCTTCGGTCGTCGCGTTCGTCGACGGCCCCCAGCCGTGATCTTCGCCGCGTTCTTCATCTCGCTGTTCGCTCTCTGCGTAGCGGTCGCCAGCGCCTCGTACACGTACCGCCAGGCCGTGGCCACGGAGGATCTGAGCTCGATCGACAGCGACCGCCGCCACGACGAGAGAACACCGGTCGTCGAGGTGCGCCGCCTCTCCCGGGCCCAGGACGGCAACGAGCGCCTCGAGTTCCGCCTCGTCTCAGGGCCGACCCTCACGAACCTCGAGGCCACCATCGTCGTCGACGCCCACGACACGCCCCCGATCTTGGGGATGCTGTTCGCCGGCGGCGATGGGTTCGTCCGATCAGGGCCTGTCGCTCCGTTCGAGGTCGGGCATCGCGAGGTACTTACGGGGCTCAGGGACCCTTCATCCAACAGCGAACTCCTCAGGCTGCAGCTGGTCGCTTACGCAGGCGATGAGCGCTGGACCCTCGCCGCCGAGGTCGAGTACCCCTCCTCCGGTCGGCGCGGCGGCCTCGTGTCCAGGGGGCCGCGATGATTGACGACGGGAGAGGTCGCCGACCGTGAGCTGGCAGTCGACCACCGAGGCCATCGGAGTACTCGCCGCCGGCGGCGTGTCGATCGGAGCCGTAGTCGTGGCTATGCGGGCCAACGGGCGCGTCGACCAGGCCAACGAAGAGGCACGACGAGCGGCCGACGCCGCCGTGGCCTCGGCCGCGGCAGCCGAGCGAGGCGCCCACGCATCTGAGGACGTGGCGAGGATCGAAGGCGACCGACACCACCGCGAGACAGCGCCAGTCCTCGCCCTGGTCCACATCGGACCGACAGCCGACGCCTGGGGCGAGCTCGTCCGCCTCGAGTGCTCAGGCCCGCTCGTGTACGAGGTCGACACAGTCCAGCTCCTCGACTACGACGAGGGTGGGATCATCACCTGGATCGGGGAACCCGGCAACGCTGTCTCGGCCCGCCGGATGCAGGACCTCGGGACCCTGAGCGCGGGCGACCGTCGTACGATCGAAGCCCACCGGGCAGAACAGCTGGCCCCCGGCGTGCTGCGCCTCCTGGTGAGCTGTTCCTTGGACGACCGCCACTGGCATCAGCTAGTTGAGTGCCAACTGCCGGGTCTCGACGAGAAGTGGCTCGGCGGCTCGCTGATGGCGTGACCCTCGCGACCGCTGCAAACGGCGTGCAAACGAACGTCAGCCAACTGGGGCGGACGGGGCCGGATGACGGTCCGCCGTCGGGTGGCTGATCGGCCCGAGATCACAGGCGTTTCGGGATGGGGGAGCATCCGCCCGGACGGGGCCGGATGCTGGGGTCGCGACTCATAATCGCTCGGTTGCAGGTTCGATCCCTGCCGGGCCCACCGCTCACGGCACAGTAAGGTCCGCGCATGGAGCCGATGCCTGGAACGCCGGCGCCGACCGGCGCCCCGAACGCCGCCGCCCCGGCGGCGCCGCCGCCCGACCCCGGCAAGGTGACCGGGCTGCGTGTCGCGAAGGTGCTCACGTGGCTGGTCTACGCCTACTTCCTCGTGGCGGTGATCCTGCTCGTCCTCGAGTTCTTCCTGCTGCTCTTCAACGCCAACCCGGACGCCGGGTTCGCCGAGTGGGTCTACCGAAGCGGCGACCGGGTGATGGAGCCGTTCCGGGGGATCTTCCCGACCAAGCAGGCCGGCAACGGCTCGGTACTCGACTTCGCCGTGCTCTTCGCCATCATCGTCTACGGCGTGCTGGCCCTGGCCTTCCACAGCCTCGTCGAGTGGTTGGACTACCGCATCCGCGTCGACCGCTGGCGGGCCGCCAACCCCGGGCAGGTCCCGCCGCCCCGCCGCTGATCGGCCGACTCGGGAACCAAACCGGCTTCCCGCTCCGTCCTACCGGCACGACCCCCGTCGGATCGAAAGGTGACCCACCCGTGCGCAACGCTCTCCGGACCTCGTTGATCGGCATCCTCCTCGTGGGCGCGGTCCTGGTGACCGCCTGCGGAAGCAGTGGTGAGGAGGTCGAGTCGGGAGCCGACGCCTCCACGTCGACCACCGGAGGCGACAGCTCCCCGGGTGCCACCGGCTCGGGTGACACGGTCGTGCCGGTGCCCGGCACCAGTGACACCACCCAGACGTCGTGGGCCCGGATCGAGCCCACGGACGATCTCGTCGGCGCCGCGGTGGTCACGCCGACCGAGCTGCTGGTCGACCCCGAGGACGACACCGTGGTCCTCGTGCGCTTCTACGGGGGCGTCCAGGACTGCTACGGCGCCAACGTCAGCGTCGTGCGGGAGGACGACTCGGTCGTCGAGGTCCGCCTCGAGACCGGGACCCGGCCCGAGGCCACCGATCAGGCATGCATCGAGATCGCCGAGGCCCAGGAGCTCGCCGTGACCCTCGACGCGCCCCTCGGGTATCGCCGCTTGAGCGCCAGCAGCGCCGGCTAGCGAACCTGCCCCCTCCCCGGTCAGCGTGGGAGACTGCAGCCATGGCCGAACTCGACCTCCGCCACGTGCGCATCCACGGGCATGACGTCGGTTACCGGATGGGCGGCTCGGGACCTGCGCTCCTACTCATCCACGGCATCGCCGGAAGCTCGACCGCCTGGAAGGAGGTCATGCCGCGGCTGGCCAAGGAGTACACGGTCATCGCTCCCGACCTGCTGGGGCACGGCGAGTCCGCCAAGCCGATGGGGGACTACTCCCTCGGCGCCGTGGCCAGCGGGCTTCGTGACCTGTTGGGCGTGCTCGGCATCACCCGCGCCACCATCGTCGGCCAGTCCTTCGGTGGCGGTGTGGCGATGCAGCTGGCCTATCAGCACCCCGAGCTGTGCGAGCGCCTGGTGCTCGTCAACAGCGGGGGGCTGGGGCGGGAGGTCAGCTGGATGCTGCGCCTGCTGACGCTCCCCGGGGCCGAGTACGTCATGCCGGCGATCTTCCCCCGCTTCGTCCGACCCTGGGGGGACGCCACCGGACGCTGGTTGGGCGAGCGTGGGGTCCGCTCGGCGCGTGTGTCCGAGATGTGGCGCGCGTACGGCTCGCTCACCGACTCAGAGAACCGGTACGCCTTCGTCCGCACGATGCGCGGGGTGATCGACCCCGGCGGGCAGACCGTCAGCGCGATGGACCGGCTCTACCTCGCCGCCCACCTGCCCACGCTCATCGTGTGGGGCGATCGGGACACCATCATCCCCGTCGAGCACGCCCACGACGCGCACGAGGCCATCCCGGGGAGCCGGCTCGCCATCATCGAAGGAGCGGGTCACTTCCCCCACGTCGAGTGCCCCGAGGAGTTCCTCGACGTCCTCCTCGACTTCCTGGACACCACCGAGCCGGCCGAGGTCGACATGGCCGAGCTCCGTGAGCTCCTGCTGGCCCACGCCGAGGGCTGAGCGCTCCCGGTGACGCGCCCGAACATCCTGTTCATCACGCTCGACCAGTTCCGGGCGGACTCGCTGTCGTGCGCGGGCCACCCGGTCGTGCGCACCCCGAACCTCGATCGGCTCGCGGCGGAGGGCGTCCGCTTCGCGAACCACTACTCGCAGGCGGCGCCCTGCAGCCCGGGGCGTGCGGCGCTGTACACGGGCACGTACCAGATGAACAACCGGGTGGTCAGCAACGGCACGCCCTTGGACAGCCGCTTCGACAACCTGGCCCTCGCCGCCCGCCGGGCCGGGTATCGGCCGGCGCTGTTCGGATACACCGACCAGGGGATCGACCCTCGGCTGGCCTCTGGTCCCGACGATCCCCGCCTCGACACCTACGAGGGTGTGCTGGCCGGGTTCGATCCGGTGCTCCACCTTCCCACCGAGGTGGTCCCGTGGCTCACGTGGCTGGCCGAGCTGGGCTACGACGTCCCGGACAACCCGGACGCCGCCCTGTCGTCCGAGCCCGACCGACCTGCCGAGCACGGTGTCTCCGCGTTCCTGGCCGACCGTCTCATCGCGTGGATCGAGGAGCAGGCCGCCGGGGGTGCACCGTGGTTCGCCCACGCATCGTTCCTGCGCCCGCACCCGCCCTACGCCGCCGCCGGCCACTGGGCGACCGCGTACGACCCCGCCGACGTCCCCTTGCCGGTGCCGCCGGCCGACGACCGCCACCCGTTGCACGACCACATGCTCGAGCACCCGTTCCTCGGTGCGCCTGCCGACGAGGCGGCCATCCGGGCCCTCCGGGCGCAGTACTACGGCATGATCAGCGACGTCGACCATCAGGTGGGCCGGCTCCGAGCGGCGCTGGAGCGCCTGGGTCAGTGGGACGACACCGTCGTGGTCGTCACCGCAGACCACGGCGAACAGCTCGGTGACCAGGGCCTCATCGAGAAGGCGGGCTTCTTCGAGGCCAGCTACCGCGTCGTGTCCATCTGGCGCGACCCCCACCGCCAGGGAGGGCAGGGGACCGTCGTCGAGCGCTTCACCGAGAACGTGGACGTGTTCCCCTCGCTGTGCGACGCGATGGGCATCGACGTGCCCGCGCAATGCGACGGGGTGCCGCTGACGCCGTTCCTCGACGGCGAGGAGCCGCCCTGGTGGCGGACCGCCGCGTTCTACGAGTGGGACTGGCGCGACGTCGTGCTGGCGTTCCGCGAGTTCCCCTGGCCGTGGGATCGACGGCCCGAGACCTACCACCTGGCCGTACGCCGCAGCGAAGAGCGCGCCTACGTCCACTTCGGTGACGGTGGGTGGCGTTGCTTCGACCTCGCCGCGGACCCGACCTGGCGCACCGAGATCCGCGATCCCGAGGTCGTCCTCGGCGAAGCTCAGGCCATGCTCGAGTGGCGCATGAACCACCTCGACCGCACCATGACCGGTCTGCTGCTGCTGGATGGCGGCACCGGACGGTTCCCACCCGAGCACCCAGCCATGCAGCCGCGGGCGTCGGCGTCGCTGTCGACCTCGGGGTCGACGGAGGCCGTGGATGGAGCCTGACACCCTCGGGGCGGCCGCCGCCGCCCTCCGGGCGGGCACCACCAGCTCGCGCGAGCTCGTCGAGCGCGCCCTCGCTCGTGCCGATGCCCGCGCCGAGCTGAACGTGGTCGCCCACCTCGACCGCGACGGTGCGCTCACGCTCGCCGGAGCCCGTGACGCGCAGCTCGCCGCCGGGGAGGTCGTGGGCCCGCTCCACGGTCTGCCCATCACCGTCAAGGACCTGTTCGTGGTGGACGGGTTCCCGCTCCGGGCGGGCACCCGTGCGCCGCTGCCCGACCTCGGAGGGCAGGGCACGGCGGTCACCCGCCTCCGCGATGCCGGCGCCATCGTGGTCGCCACCGTCAATCTGCACGAGGTCGCCTACGGCATCACCGGTGAGAACCAGTGGACCGGCCACGTCGCCAATCCCGTCGACCCCCAACGTCAGGCCGGCGGGTCGAGCAGCGGGTCGGCCGCCGCCGTGGCGGCCGGCATCGGTCTGGCCTCACTCGGGACGGACACCGGGGGGTCCATACGGGTTCCGGCCAGCCACTGCGGCGTCGTCGGCTTCAAGCCGACCACCGGACGCGTCCCGCTCGACGGTGCGCTCCCACTGAGCCTCACGTGCGACCACGCCGGGCCGCTGGTCCGGTCGGTCGACGATGCCGCCTTGTTCACCGCGGTGCTCTCGGGCACGTCGCCGGCGCCGCTCCTGCCCCGCATGCCGGCGCGGTTCGCGGTGCCGTTGGGGTTCCTCCGTGGTCGTCTCTCCCGGCCGGTCCGCCACGCCTTCGAGGGCTGGCTGGACGTGGCCCGGCGGTCCGGTGTCGACGTCGTGGACCTCGATCTGCCGGGCATCGAGGACGCCCTCGACATCTTCCGGGCGATCCAGGCGCCGGAGGCCGCCAGGGTGCACGCCTCGGCGCTGGCGACCAACCCGGACGGGTTCTCGCCGACGGTGCGCGCCCAGCTCGAGGCGGGGATCGAGGCGGAGGCGACCGCCGAGACGGACGCCCGCACCGCGCGCGCCGAGCTGGCGGACGCCCTCGACGCGGCCGTGGGCCGCGTCGACGCGTTGGTCCTGCCCGCGACGCCCGTGCCGGCGCCGCTCCAGGGGAGCGAAGCGGTCGAGCTGGAGTCGGGGCCGGCACCGCTGCGCCCGAGCCTCCTCGCGCTCACGGCGCCGTTCTCGCTGACAGGGCTCCCCGTGCTCTGCCTCCCGTTCGCCCGGATCGAGGGGTTACCCGTGGGGGTGCAGGTGGTCGGCCGTCGCGGCAGCGACGACCACGTGCTGGCCGTCGGCGCCTGGTTGGCGTCCGGCCGCCGCTGAACGGCGGCGATCAGACCTCGTCGAGCCAGACGGGGGCGCGGTCGAGCAGGTACTGGCTGACCGCCAGGCAGCGGTCGAGCACCTCGCAGAGCAGCTCCTGGCCGAGGAAGACCTTGGCGAGGGAGACCTCGATGCGGGCGACGATGGCGAGGCTGCGCTCGGGGGCGTCGGTCACCGCCGCGAAGGAGTCGATGGCGGAGACCTCGAGGGGGAGGTCCGGCCCTCCCACGCCGGCGAGCTCGGTGGCGAGCACGAGCAGGTCGGGGCCCATCGGCAACGGCGGGAGCGCCCAGGTGAAGAGCATCGGGAAGTGGAACTCGTCCGGGGGCTCGTCGGTCTCGGGGAGCTCGAGCACCTTGTCCTCGAAAGACAGCAGGACCCTTGGGTCGACCTCGAGGGAGAGGTGCAGGTCGAGCGGGCCGCCGCATGCCTCCTCGGGATGGAGGTCGACCTCCCACGCCTGGCGCAGCGAGTAGGACTCGACGAAATGGCGCTCGTCGTGGACGTGGAAGCCGTGGTCCACGGCGTGGTCCTTCAGGTCGGCGATGAAACCAGCGACGTCGATGGCGGCCACGTCCCTAGCCTGCCACGGAGGTGCGACATTGCGGACATGGGAGCACAGGTGGACGACGACGAGCTGAGAGCACTGCTTCGAGCGGCTGCGGATGCGGTGGCCGATGCGCTGGCCCCGTTGGCGGACTGGGGCCCCTCCGGTGAGCGGCTCGGGCAGTACCGCAGCGACCTCGTCGCCGACGCCGCGGTCCACGCGGTGCTCGCACGCGCCGGGGTGGGGGTGTTGAGTGAGGAATCGGGCGCCCGGGGCCTCGATGCCCGGGTGGTCGTGGTCGTCGATCCTCTCGACGGCTCCACGAACGCCTCCCGGCGGCTGCCCTGGTACGCGACGAGCCTCTGCGCCGTCGACGCCGACGGCCCGAGGGCGTCCCTGGTCCGCAACCTCGTCAGCGGTCGCACCTATGAGGCGCAGCGAGGTGGCGGGGCCCTCGTCGACGGTGAGGCGCTCGCCCCCACGGGGTGCACCGATCTCGGCGATGCCGTGGTCGGGCTCTCGGGGCTTCCTCCTCGCCACCTGGGATGGCGTCAGTTCCGGGCGATGGGGGCGGTGGCCCTCGATCTCTGCGCGGTGGCCGACGGCACCCTCGACGCGTTCGTGGACTGCTCGCCCGACGCCCATGGGGCGTGGGACTACCTCGGGGCCCTCCTGGTGTGTCGGGAGGCCGGTGTCCCGGTGGTCGACGCCGTCGACCGTGAGCTCGTGGTCCTCGACCATGCCGCCCGACGGACGCCGGTGGCCGCGGCGACGCCGGCCCTGCTCGATGCGCTCGTCGAGGCCCGCAGGTCGTTCGGCGGGGCGCCGCCCGTATCCTGAGCCGGTGCCCGACCGTCTGCACCGCTTCGCCCTGCGGTGCTACCAGCGACTCCCCGTCCTCGGCCGGCGCTGGGTGGTGCGCACGATCGCGCCTTCCTACACCGTCGGCGCCATGTGCATCATCGAACGACACGACGGTGCGCTCCTGTTGATCCGCCACAGCTACCGGAGCCGCTGGGGAGTCCCGGGTGGGCTGCTGAACCGGCGGGAGGACCCCGCCGTCGCCGCTCGTCGCGAGGTGCGGGAGGAGGTCGGTCTCGAGGTCGACCTCTGGGGCGAGCCTGCCGTGGTGGTGGACGCCGTGCCGCAGCGCGTCGACCTGGTGTACCGGGCCCGGCTCAGCGCCGGAGCCGCGCTCGACGACGTCCGACCGGTGTCCGCGGAGATCGCCGAGGCGCGCTGGTTCCCCCCTGATGCGCTGCCCGAGCTCCAGCACGAGACCACGACCGCACTGATGGCGCTGGCCCGCACGGACCGGGATGGGATGGACCGCGGCCTGCGCGGCGGCGAGGTGGCCTGAGCCCCGACGCCGCGCCGGCCCGCGGCCCAGCGGTCAGGGCACGTTCGCCGTGGCGTCGCAGGTGTTGTCGGCGACATCGGTGCCCGAGTCGCCGAAGCAGCCGTCCGAGCCCAAGCCGCCGCTGAGGCGGTCGTTGCCGGTGCCGCCGCTGAGGCGGTCGATGCCGGCGTCGCCGAACAAGCGGTCGTTGCCGGCGTCGCCGAAGAGCACGTCGTTGCCGCTGCCGCCATGGACCTGGTCGTTCTGGTTGCCGCCCTTGACCACGTCGTTGCCGGTGCCGCCCTTGACGACGTCGTCGCCGTCGTCGCCGTCGACCCGGTCGTCGCCGGCGCCGCCGTCGGCGCGGTCCGCACCGCCACCACCCTTGAGGAGGTCGACGCCGCCTCCGCCGGTCAGGACGTCGGCCCCCGCGTTGCCGATGAGGACGTCGTTGTCGGAGCCGCCGTGGATGGTGTCGTTGCCTTCGTCGCCGTAGAGCTGGTCACGACCGGCGCCACCGTCGATGTCGTCGTTGCCGCCGTAGCCGCGCACGAAGTCGTTGCCGTCACCGGCAACGACGGTGTCCGAGCCGCCACGGGCGTAGATCTCGTCGTTGCCCGGCCCGCCGTCGATGGTGTCGTCTCCCACCCACGAGTCGATGTAGTCGTTGCCGCCGCCGCCGTTGATGACATCGGCCCCTGGGTTGGAGGTGGCGAAGTCGAGGTCACCGAGCAGGTAGTCGGACCCGAACCCGCCCGTGATGGTGTCCGCGCCGTTCATGCCGACGATGAGGTCAGCGCCAGCGCCGCCGTCGATGATGTCGTCACCGCCGAGGGCGCAGATGGCGTCGTCGCCGCCGAGGCTGTTGATGACGTCTGGCCCCGGCGTGCCGAGGATCACGTCGTCGCCCTCGGTGGGCACGTCGCCCTCGGCCAGCGAGATGTTCACCGGGTTCGGTCCGCAGAACGGTGCCTTGACCGTCACGCTGATCTGGTTCGACGCGAGCAGCGGGGTCTGGGCCGTGTCGACCGCGGCGGTGTTCTTCCAGCTGCCCACGTCGGCCAGCACCGGGATGTAGGTGCAGTCGATGGTGATGCTCGCTCCGGCCGCCAGGTCGGCGACCGGTCCGGCGCAGTCCGGCGCCTTGAAGTCGACGATCACGATGCCGGTGAGGGTCTGGTTGCCGGTGTTCTCCAGCTCCAGGTGGAGGTCGATCTCCTCGGTGACGAACACGGAGGTCTGGTCGACCGTCTGGGCGATGGTGATGGCGGGCGCCGCAGCGACGACGGTGCTGGACACCTCGTTGCTGACCACGGCGGTCGT
The DNA here is from genome assembly GCA_016794585.1 of Acidimicrobiales bacterium. Lineage (NCBI taxonomy): Bacteria > Bacillati > Actinomycetota > Acidimicrobiia > Acidimicrobiales > Acidimicrobiales bacterium. Next base: position 114,343 of record JAEUJM010000043.1, on the reverse strand, counting down.
CTCGTTGGAGTCCACGGACGCGCTGTTGGCGAAGGTGCCGACGTCGCCCGGGGTCGTGGTGTAGGTGCAGTCCACCGTGGTCGTGGCCCCGGCGGCGAGGTCGGCCACGGGGCCGTCGCAGTCGGGTGCCGCGGCGTCGGTGACCGCGAGGCCGGTGAGCGTGCGGTTACCGGTGTTCTCGAGCTCGAGGTGGTAGTCGAGGTCCTCGCCTGCGACCACCTCGCTCTGGTCGACCGTCAGGGTGGCGGTCAGCCCGAAGGACTCCGCCGTGACGGTGACGTCCACCTGGTTGGAGTCGACCGAGGTGGTCTGGTCGGACACCGCCGACGCCACGTTGCTGACCGTACCGACGTCGCCCGCGTCGGTGGTGTAGGTGCAGTCGATGGTCGTGCCGGCGTCAGGGGCCAGGGCACCGACGGCGCTGTCGCAACCGGGCGCCACCGGGTCGGTGACCGTCACCCCCGTCAGGGGCTGGTTGCCGCTGTTCGTGACCTCGACGTGGAAGTGGATGTCATCGCCCGCGATCACGCTCGTCTCGTCTGCCGTCTTCGTGACGGTCAGCTCGGACAGGGGGGCCTCGACGGTGGTGTTCACCGTCTCGGACAGCGCCAGGGCCCCTTCGTTCGAGGTGACCACCGCGGCGTTGCTGTAGGTGCCGACGTCGTCGGGGTCGACCGTGGTGTACGAGCAGTCGACGACGACGTCCTCGGCGGGCGCGAGGTCTGCCACCGGGCCCGCGCAGTCCGGCGCCTTCGGATCGATGATGGTGACGCCGGTGAGGGTGACGTCGCCCGTGTTGGTGACCGTGAGGTGGTAGTCGATCGGGTCGCCGGCGACCACGGTGGCCTGGTCGGCGACCTTCGTGATGGTGAGCGCTGGGTTACCCGCCTCGGGGGCGCCCTGCGCACCGGCGGGCGGCGACGTGGCGATGAGGGCAGCGGCCAGTGCCGTTGCGGTCAGTGACGCAACGACCACGCTGCGTCGCAATGTCCGGGACGGATGTGGCATTGGGACGTTCCCCTCGGTGGCGAGAACCGGAGGGTAGCCGACGCTCCGGAGGCGCTGGCGGCAACCACGCGAGGGTCGGTGGGGACAAGGGCTAGCGTGGCCGACCCGGGCGCTTAGCTCAGTCTGGTCAGAGCACCTCCCTTACAAGGAGGGGGTCGGGGGTTCGAGTCCCTCAGCGCCCACCGGGGACGGGTGACGTCCGGGTCGATCGCCGCGGCCGACCGCCCCGGGCGTTCGGTTGCGGTGAGGAGGCCCGCGCATAGTCGCCGGTGGTCCGGGTAAGGCCGGGGTCGTGTGTGGGATCGCGGGCGAGGTGCGCAGGGCGGGGGAGCGCGCCGATGTGGCCGCCGTCGACGCCATGGCCACTCGTCTCGAGTCCCGCGGGCCCGATGGATCGGGGGTGTGGGCGAGCGGGCCGATCGCGTTCGCCCACCGGCGACTGGCGATCATCGACCTGTCGGAGGCGGCGGCGCAGCCGTTCCACCGCTCGGACCTGGGCCTCACGGTCACCTTCAACGGGTGCATCTACAACTACGAGGCGCTGCGGGCCGAGCTCGTGGCCGGTGGCTACACGTTCTCGTCGCACGGCGACACCGAGGTCATCCTGGCCGGCTACCACCGCTGGGGAACGGCGGTGGTGGATCGGCTCGTCGGCATGTTCGCCTTCGCCGTCGCCGAGCGCGACAGCGGGCGCGTGGTGCTGGCCCGCGACCGCCTCGGCATCAAGCCCTTGTACCTCGCCGACGTCGATGGCGCCCTGCGTTTCGCCTCCACCCTCCCTGCCCTCGTCGCGGGCGGCGGCGTCGACACCAGCATCGACCCCGTCGCGCTCCACCACTACCTTTCGCTGCACTCGGTCGTGCCCGCCCCACGCACGATCCTCACCGGCGTCCGGCGCCTCGACGCCGGCACGGTCATGACGGTCGAGCCCGACGGCGGTCGATCGACCCACCGGTACTGGGAGGCGGCGCGCCGGCGCCGTGACGACCTGGTCGACCTCTCGGCCGACGAGTGGCGGGACGCCCTCGGCGCGTCGCTACGGCAGGCGGTCCGCCGCCGTCTGGTCGCCGATGTCCCGGTCGGGGTCCTCCTGTCGGGCGGCCTCGACTCGAGCCTCATCGTGGGGCTCTTGGCCGAGCTCGGCCAGGACCGGCTGTCCACCTTCAGCATCGGCTTCGAATCGGCCGGCGAGATCGAGGGCGACGAGTTCCGCTACTCCGACGTCGTGGCGGAGCGTTTCGACACCGATCACCACCGCCTGCGCATCCCCACCGATGATCTCGTCCCCGCCCTGCGTGACGCGATCGGAGCCATGAGCGAGCCGATGGTGAGCCACGACGTCGTGGCGTTCTCCCTGCTCTCGCAGGTCGTCTCCCGGCACGTGAAGGTGGTGCAGTCGGGCCAGGGCGCCGACGAGGTCTTCGCCGGGTACCACTGGTACCCGCCGCTGGTCGACGCCGACGACGACGGAGCGTCCGCCTATCGGGAAGGGTTCGTGGACCGCCCGCACGCGGCGATGTCCGACCTCGTGGACGGGGACTGGCTCGCCGATCACGACGTGACCGGCGAGCTGATCGACGCCCACTTCGCGCGGCCCGGCGCCGACACGGCGGTCGACCGAGCCCTGCGCCTCGACACCGAGGTGATGCTGGTGGAGGACCCGGTGAAGCGCGTGGACAACATGACGATGGCCTGGGGCCTCGAGGCCCGGGTGCCCTTCCTCGACCACGACCTCGTCGAGCTGGCCGGTGCCTGCCCGCCTGAGCTGCTGCTGGACCAAGGCGGCAAAGGTGTCTTGAAGGAGGTGGCCCGCCAGGTGATCCCGCAGGAGGTGATCGACCGGCCGAAGGGGTACTTCCCGGTCCCGGCCCTCACCCACCTCGACGGCGAGGTGCTCGAGATGGTCCGGGGCGCGCTCTACGCGCCCGAAGCCAAAGCCCGCGGCCTGTTCCGACCGGATGCCGTCGACCGCCTGCTCCAGGACCCCAACGCCGCACTCACGCCGCTCGGTGGCAACCCGTTGTGGCAGATCGGGCTGCTCGAGCTGTGGCTCCAGCGCCAGGGCATCCGATGACGGCCGCATCCTCCACCGCCGGTCCGACCGCCGCCGGGGCTGAGGTCGCCCTCGAGTGTGGGTGGGGCCGGGTCGTGTTCGGCCAGACCTTCACCGACCACGACCGCATCGCCGCCGCCATGGCCGACGAGCGGGCGGGCCAGCGCGACATCTGCCTCTACGCCGAGGACGCCCATGTCCTCGCCAGTCGGCATCCGCACGCGCTCTTCATCGATCCGTCGTTCACCTACCGGCTCGATCTCGGCGCGCACCGTCGGTCCCGCACCGAGGTGGCGGGGGTGACGATCCGCGAGCTGCAGGCGGACTCGGAGGACGACGCCCACGCGGTCAACCACGTCTACGCGCGGTGCGGGATGGTGACGGCCGACGTCGACACGATCCGCGCCAACCAGCGCACCCCGGTGTTCCACTACCTCGTGGCCGTGGACGACGCCTCAGGCGCCGTGGTCGGCACGGTGACCGGTATCGACCACCGCGAAGCGTTCGGGGATCCCGGGAACGGGACGAGCCTCTGGTGCCTCGCCGTGGACCCGCAGGCGGTGTTCCCCGGCGTCGGCGAGGCGCTCGTCGTGGAACTGGCGGCGCTCTTCGCTGACGCCGGCCGATCGATGCTCGATCTCTCGGTGCTGCACGACAACGGGCCCGCCATCGCCTTGTACGACAAGCTCGGGTTCCGCCCGGTGCCGGTGCTCTGCCTGAAGCGCAAGAACCCGATCAACGAGCCGCTCTTCGTGCGCACGATCGACGAGGTCCAGGCGCTCAACCCCTACGCCCGCATCGTGGCCGACGAGGCGGCCCGGCGGGGGATCACCGTCGAGGTGCTCGACGCCGAAGGCGGGTACCTGCGGCTGTCGCACGGTGGTCGGACCATCGTCACCCGTGAGTCGCTGTCCGAGCTGACCACCGCGGTGGCCATGAGCCGCTGCGACGACAAGCGGGTCACTCGCCGTGTGGTGAGCAGCGCCGGCATCCGGGTTCCCGAAGGGCGCGTGGCCACCGAGGGCCCCGAGGACGTGGCCTTCCTCGAACGCTGTGGGCGCCTCGTGGCGAAGCCGGCCCGTGGCGAGCAGGGCCAAGGCGTCACCGTCGGCATCGACCGTCCCGATGCCCTGGCCACCGCGATCGACCATGCCCGCAGCTTCGACACCCAGGTGCTGCTCGAGGAGTACGTCGCCGGTCTCGACCTGCGGCTGGTGGTCATCGACGACGCCGTCGTCGCGGCGGCGGTGCGTCGGCCCGCGACCGTGGTGGGAAACGGAGGAGCTACGGTGGCCGACCTCATCGAGGCCCAGAGCCGGCGTCGGGGCGCGGCCACGGGTGGCGAGTCCTCGATCCCCATCGATGGTGACACCCTCGAGGCCCTGGCGGCCGCGGGCTACGGGCTCGACGACGTGCCGCCGGCGGGCGCCGAGGTGGAGGTCCGGCGTACGGCCAACCTGCACACCGGCGGCACCATCGAGGACGTCACCGACCGGGTCCACCCGAGCCTCGTCGACGTGGCCATCCGTGCCGCCCAGGCCATCGCCATCCCGGTGACCGGCATCGACCTGATCGTGCCCGATGTCGCGGGCCCGGAGTACGCGCTGATCGAGGCCAACGAGCGGCCCGGCCTCGCCAACCACGAGCCCCAACCAACCGCCGAGTGCTTCGTCGACCTGTTGTTCCCCGGCACCTCGCCGCTACCGCGCCATTGGGAGCCCGATGCCGGGACGACCGGACGGATGCACACCGCCGGCGCCGACCGGTGACCGGGATGGCCTCAGAGCGGCCGGCGGGCGGTGGCCCCCTGCCGTTCGACCGCTCCTATCTCACCGACCTGCTGGTGGATCTGCTGCGGACGCCTAGCCCGTCGGGCCGCACCGATCAGGCCATCCAGCTGGTCGGGGACCGACTGACCGACCTCGGCTTCGAGATCGTGGTCACTCGGCGCGGCGCACTGCGGGTCGAGTGGGGCGCTCCGCGCGAGCACCACACGCGCCGCGCGCTCATCGCGCACATCGACACCCTCGGTGCGACCGTCAAGGAGCTGAAGGGGAACGGGCGGCTCGCCGTCGTCCCCATCGGCACCTACAGCCCTCGTGTGGCCGAGGGAGCACGCGTGACCCTCTTCACCGACGGCACCGACCGGGCGCCGCTGACGGGCACGATCCTGCCGTTGAAAGCGTCAGGGCACCGCTACCACCGTGAGGTCGACACCCAGCCGTCGGCCTGGGACAACCTCGAGGTGCGGGTGGACGAACGGGTGGACGACGCCGATGGCCTCGCCACGCTCGGCCTCCGTGTGGGCGACCACATCGCGGTCGACTCGGTGCCGGTCGTGACGCCGTCGGGCTTCGTCAACGCCCGCCACCTCGACGACAAGGCCGGCGTGGCCGCCGTGCTCACGGCCCTCAAGGCGCTGCGCGACGCCGAGGTCGAGCCGACGGTGGCGTGTCAGGTGCTGATCACCATCTCCGAGGAGGTGGGGCACGGCGCATCCAACGGCCTCGACGACGACGTGGCCGAGCTCGTCGCGGTCGACAACGCCGTGGTCGCACCCGGGCAGCAGTCGAGGGAGGATCGGGTCACCATCGCCACCCAGGACCTCCACGGCCCGTTCGACTACCACCTCACCCGCCACCTCATCGAGCTGTGCCGCGCCCACGGGATCCGCCATTGCCGCGACGTGTTCGACTTCTACCGCTCGGACGCGGCGGCCGCGCTCGAGGCGGGGATGGCGACACGTGCTGCCCTCGTGGGCGTGCCCGTCGACGCCAGCCACGCCTGGGAGCGCACGCACCTCGACGGTGTCGCATCGGTGGTGCAGCTCCTCGTCGCCTACCTCCGAAGCGAGCTCACCTTCACCCACTGGGACCGGGCGCCGGTCGGCCCTCTCGAGGAGTTCCCCTCCACCAGCGTGCAGCCCGCGCCGCTCCAGCCGCCGCGCTGAAGCCGGCGGTTGCCGTCACGTCGAGCCTCTGCTCTGCTGTGCGGCATGGACGGGGAGGAACGCGGCGTCGTCGAGCGCAGCGGCCGCCAGGTCGGCTGGTCGCGTGTCGGAGCCGGTCCACCGTTGGTGCTGCTCAACGGCTACGCGGCGACGGCGGCCGACTGGGACCCGGTCTTCCTCGGCGCCCTCGCCGACGGCTTCGAGGTGGTGCTGCCCGACCACCGGGGGATGGGCACGTCCACCTGGGGCGACGACGACGAGCCGTTGTCCGTCGCGTCGATGGCCGCCGACGTCGCAGCGGTGATGGACGCCCTGGGCCTCTCGTCGGCGCCGGTCGTGGGGTGGTCGATGGGTGGTTTCGTGGCGCAGACCCTGGCGTCGCACGCTCCCGAGCGCATCGAAGCACTGGCCCTCCTCGGGACCGATCCCGGTGGCCCGTCGGCCGTCGCGGCCGACCCGGCGGTCTGGGCGCGCCTGACCGACGCCTCGGGCTCGCCACGAGAGCAGGCCTCCCGGCTTCTCGGTGTGCTCTTCCCGGCGGCGTTGGCCGCGCAGCTCGACGAGCAGGTCGGACCGCTGGTGGCGGAGGGCCGGGAGGCGCTCGACCACCGGGTGCTGCGGGCCCAGGAGGCGGCCATGGACGCGTGGCACGCCGCGACGCCGCCGCCCGCCCCGTCGCTGCCCACACTGGTCGCCTGCGGCGCGCTCGACGTCGTCATCCCTGCGGCCAACGCCCCACTGCTGGCCGAGCGCTGGCAGGCGCCGACCGCCACCGCCTTCGAGGACTGCGGGCACGCCTTCATGGCCCAGGTCCCGGACGTCCTCGCCGCCCAGATCAAGGAGCACCTGTCCCCGTGAACGACGACCTCGACGCCAACAAGGCCCTCGTCCGCCGCTTCTACGCCGAGGCCATCAACGAGCGCGACCTCGGTGCCGTGGATCGACTGCTCACCGCGGACTTCACCCACGACGGCGAGCAGCGCGGGCACGACGGTCAGCGGGTCGCCGTGGCCGCCTTCCTCGACGCCTTCCCGGACCTCCGCAACGAGATCCTGCTCATCCTCGCCGAGGGCGACCTGGTCGCGGCACACCAGCGCTGGAGTGGCACCCACTCGGGGCCGTTCGCCGGGGTGGAGGCGACCGGTCGGTCCGTCACCTTCACCTCCACGGCGGTGCTGCGGATCGCCGACGGGCTCATCGCGGAGGCATGGGATCAGGTCGACGTCGCCGGCCTGATGGCCCAGCTCAGCGCCCCCTGACCCGGGTGGTCTCGGCGTCGTTCGGGTTCTGCCAGACTCCCGGCCGTGACGACCTCGGACGACCTGCTCTCGCCGATCGAGCCCCTGGCGGCGGACGCCGTCGCGGACTGGGATGACACCGCCGACGTGGTCGTGGTCGGGCTCGGGTGCGCCGGCGCCTGCGCAGCGATCGAGGCGGCGGAGGCCGGGGCCAGCGTGGTGGTGCTGGAGGCGGCCGCGTTCGGCGGCGGCACCTCGGCCCTGTCGGGTGGGCTGATCTACCTCGGCGGGGGTACGCCGGTGCAGGAGGCCTGCGGCTTCGAGGACTCGCCCGACAACATGGCCCGCTTCCTGAGGAAGGCCTGCGGCCCCGGTGTCGACGAGGCCAAGGTGACCGCCTATTGCGACGACAGCGTGGGGCACTTCCACTGGCTCGTGGACCATGGCGTCCCCTTCGAGGGGCGGTACCACCCCGAGCACGACCGCGAGCCGCCGGACACCTCCGGCCTCGTGTTCAGCGGCGGGGAGGACTCCTGGCCGTTCAACGAGGTGGCCACCCCGGCCGCGCGCGGGCACCACCCGGCGCATCCGGACGCCGCCGGCGGATTCCTCATGCAGCGGCTCCTGGCCGCCGTGGATGCGGCAGGCGTGCGGGTGGTCACGGAGGCCACCGTCGAGCGCCTCGTCGTACGCGACGGCGCCGTGGTCGGGATCGAGGCCATGGTCGAAGGCGACCTGCGCCGCGTCCAGGCCGAACGTGGCGTGGTGCTCACCGCCGGCGGCTTCATGTTCAACCGCGCCATGGTCGAACGCCACTGCGCGGCCGCGCTGCGCTGCAACGTCCCCATCGGCACCGAGCACGACGACGGCCGGGCCATCCGCATGGCGGCGGGCGCCGGCGCGGCCGTGGAGGGTCTGGACCGCATCGAGGTGGGCATCCCGCTGGCGCCGCCCCGCAGCATCGTGCGGGGGATCATCGTGAACGGCCAGGGCGAACGCTTCATGAACGAGGACACCTACGCCGGCCGCCTCGGCCACGAGTTCCTGCTGCATCAGGACGGCCGGGTGTACTTCGTGCACGACGACGAGACGTTCGCGGTGAACATCGCCGGCTACAAGCCGCGCTGGGTGGCCGAGACCGCGACCGAGCTCGAGGAGGAGATGGGCCTGCCCGCCGGGTCGCTCCAGCGCACCCTCGACGACTACAACCGCCAGGCCGCCGAGGGCCACGATCCCGCCCACCACAAGGCGTCCGAGTTCGTGCAGCCGCTCGAGCCTCCCTACGGCGTCGTCGACCTCAGCGTCGACCGCTCCTGGTACGCCACCTTCACGCTCGGTGGCCTGGTCACGGATCCCGACGGTGTCGTGGCCACAGCCGAGGGCGGCGAGGTGCCCGGCCTCTTCGCCGCGGGTCGAACGACCGTCGGCATCGCCGTCGGCGGGTACGTCAGCGGGATCTCGCTGGGCGACGGCACCTACTTCGGACGTCGCGCCGGGCGCGCCGCGGCAGGCCCGCGACACTGATCCCCGATCCGGGTCCGCGTCGCACGCACGTTCGCGCCGGGTCCACGGTGGCGTGGTGGTGAAGGTGGTGTGGTGGCCACCACGATGGCCCCGGACTGGGACGACACCGGGTGGGCCTCAGGGTGAGGGCGACGCCGCTACCGGGAGGCCTGAGGCCAGGGGCATGGTGGTGAGCGGGTCGACGTCGACGTCGCCGCTGGTCAGCGCCCCCGGGCCGGCGTCGAGGTGGCCGTGGGTCATCGAGGCGACGCCGCGGCGCACCGCGGGGTCGGCGACGGCCACGGCGGTCACGCGGCCGTGTGCGGACGTGAGGCGCACCGAGGTGGCGCCTTCGGTGAGGTCATCCGGGTGGAGGCGCACGACGGGGACGTCGGCGCCGGCGCCGTAGGGCACCGAGTTGCTCCACGCCGGCTCTCGTCGGGGGGCGAGCAGCAGCGCATCCGTCGCACCCGCGGACGGGGTCGCCGCACTGAGCGCCTGCAAGCGGGACAGCAGCGGAGCGGGGGCGATGCTCCAGCGTCCCTCAGGGAGCAGGTCGTCGTGGACCCACCCGTGCTCCACCTCGGTGGTGACCCCGTGGGGACCGGCGGAGAACACGGCGGCGCCGTCGAGGGTGCTGTGGCCCAGGATCCCGTGCAGGTAGAGCTCGTCGGTGAGCAGGTCGGGGTCGACGCCCCCCGGCGTCGGCCGGCCGAGGGCACGATCGAGGGCGGCGAACATCCACCAGACCGGGCGTCGGTCGGCGACGGGAGCCACCACGGCCGTGGTCGCCTGGAGGCCGGGGCGGACCGCGGTCAGCTCCGCGAGCGTGAGGTCCGCCCGTTCGAGCTGTCCGGTGGCAGGCAGGACGTGGGTGGCGAGCTCGGTCATCGGGCCCTCGGTCACGTCCACCACGGCGAGGACGTCGAGGCGACGCAGTGCCGCCCGCAGGCGCTCGGGCTGCGGGAACGCGGAGAGCGGGTTGCCGCCGGTCACGAGGAGGGCACGCACGTGGCCCGCTTCGATCTCGTCCACGAGCGCGGCGCAGGCGATCTGCCCCAGCACACGCGGGAGCTCGGGGCGGCTGCGGGCGGGGCCCGGCGGTGGGGGAGCGTCGGGGGACGGTGCCGGGCGGCGCCGCAGCTGGTGGATGGCCCCACGGTGGAAGTACATGCCCGTGGGGTTGTCCAGGGAGCCCGTGGCGATCAGGAGCACCCACCGGAGCCACTCGGCGATGACGCCGTCCGGGCTCATGGTGACGCCGGTGCCGCAGTGCATGGCGAGACAGCCGCGGTGGGCGCGGACCTCGGCGATCAGGTCCTCGAGCCGCGCCGGGTCGACGCCGGCGACCGCGGCGGCGCGCTCGACCGTGAACGGGGCGAGTGCCCTGCGGAGCGCCTCGACCTCGTCGGGACGGCAGTGGTCGGTGAGCTCCCGCTCGTCGGCGCCATCGTCGAGGACGGCCCGGGCCATCGCCGCGAGGACGGCGACGTCGGCTCCCGGTCGCACCGGAAGGTGGGCGTCGGCGTGGCGGGCGGTCTCGCTCGCCCGGGGGTCCAGCACCCAGACCCGCCCGCCCGCAGCGCGGAACGCGCGCAGCCGCCCGATGGGGTCGGGCAGGGCCGTGCCGTAGCCGTGGGACACGACCGGGTTGGTCCCGACGAGGACGGCCAACCCCGGCCGGGTCGGATCCCACACCGGGTTGAGCATCGGCTCGCCCGCCACGAGCTCGGCGGCCACGAGGACGGGGGCGTTGTCCACGGTGACCGCGGTGACGAACGAGGAGCTGCCGATCGAGGGCAGCCACTGCGCGGCCGCGACCTGCCCGGCGGCGTCGTAGGCGAGGCCGGTGGCCAGGTAGAGGGCGACCGCATCGGGGTCGTCGGCGATGATCGGGCCGAGGCGGCCGGCGAGGTCGGCCAGCAGTTCGTCCCACGACACCGGCCGCTCCCCGAGCCGGGGTTGGTCGAGCCGCCCGGGACCGTGGTGCCAGGCCGGCAGTCCCCGGCCCTTCCCGCACACGTAGCCCCGGGACACGGGGTGGTCGGCGTCGCCGCGGACGCGCTGCACCCGGTCACCGTCGACGGTGACCACGATGCCGCACGCCGCGGCGCAGATCCGGCAGTAGGAGCGGTGATCGGGCACGGGTGCGCCCGGGGGCGTCAGCCCTCGTCGCCCTCGGCGTCGTCGCCGGCCTCGAGCTCGTCGGTCCCGTACACCGTCTCGGTGACTTCGATCTCGTCGATGGTGCCGTCGCCGTCCAGGTCGACGCCGGTGGCCACGATCTCCTCGACGGCGTCGAAGGTGCCGTCGCCGTCGATGTCGATGGCCGTCGTGGTGGTCTCCTGGACGATGTCGGGGACGCCGTCGCCGTCCACGTCGATGGCGGTGGTGGTGACCTCCTGGATCACGTCGGTCTGCCCGTCGCCGTCGAGGTCGTAGATGGTGGTCTCGGTCGAGGTGATGATGTCGGGCTCGCCGTCGCCGTCCACGTCGATCACCGTGGTCGACGTCTCGGTCACGATGTCGTCGAAGCCGTCACCATCCACGTCCTTCGAGACGGTCTCGGTGACGTTGACGCCGTCGAGCTCGCCGTCCCCGTCCAGGTCGATGCCCGAGACGACGATGTCGGGGTCGTTGTCCTGCTCGCTCATGTACGTCAGCCTCTCGGTCCTCGGAGCGGCCGTCCCGCCCCGTTTTGCGCCAGGGTAGGCGCAAGCGGTCACCCCAGGGGGAAGCCGACCACCGACTCGAGTGCCGTGATCGCCTCGTCGGGGTCCACCACCTTGATGGTGGTCATGCCCATGGCCTTCGCGGGCTTGAGGTTGATGCCGAGGTCGTCGAGGAAGACGGCCTCCGTCGGCTCGATGCCGAGGCGCTCGCAGGCGACCTCGTAGAACCGGGGGTCGGGCTTGCGCACGCCGACCTTGCTGGACTCGACGACGGCGTCGAACAACGCGAGCACCTCCGCCATCTCGTCCTCACGGTCGACGTGGCCGTGGCCGTCGTCGGGGTCCGCCGCCACGACGAAGTTGTTCGTCAACAGGCCGGTGACGAGCCGCTCGGAGCAGCGCCGCACCGCTTCGACCATGCGGGGCCGCAGCCGCCCCTGGAGCAGGGCCAGCACGTCACCGCCGTCGACCTCGTGGCCGAGGGCCTTCGACTCGGCCGCGAAGCGTCGCCCGAACTCCTCGAGGCTCACCTCGCTGCGCTCGAGGGCGGCCCAGGCGTTGGTGTCCGGGTCGGTGGCGTTGACGGTGCGGAGGAAGTCCTCGGGCAGCCCGCGCTCGCGCTCGAACGCAGCGAAGGCCTCGAACGGCGAGGACAGGATGACCCCGCCGAAGTCGAAGAGCGCGGCGCGGATCACGGGTGACGCCGCAGAGGGGGGAGCAGGTCCATATCGTCATTGTCCTATGTCTGCTGCGCCCAGCTCGACCGCCCCCAAGATCACCCTCGTCGGCGCCGGCGGGATGGCCTTCGGGCCCACGATGGTCAACGACGTCATCAAGACCCCTGAGCTGGCCGGAAGCCGCCTGGTGCTCCACGACGTCAACCAGGAGCGGCTCCTGCGGGCTTACCGGTTCGCGGCCAAGCTCAACGCTGCGTCCGGCGCCCCGGTCATCCTCGACCACACCACCGACGCCGCCGCCGCGCTCGACGGCGCCGACTTCGTGATGAGCAGCGCCGAGTTCGGCCGCTTCCACTACCGGCGCCAGGACTACGAGGTGCCCAACCGTCACGGCGCCCGCCAGATCAACGGTGAGAACGGCGGCCCCGGCGCGGTGTTCCACTCGCTGCGCAGCGTGAAGAACACGCTCGGCATCTGCGCGGACATCGAGCGCCACTGCCCCGACACACTCCTGATCAACCTGTCGAACCCACTGAGTCGGGTCGCCCTGGCCATCGACCGCCACACGGAGGTCCGGTCGGTGAGCATGTGTCACGAGATGCCCAACGGCGTCTCGCGCCTCGCCAAGTTCCTGCGCCGTGACCGACACGACATCGAGGCCGAGGCCTCCGGCATCAACCACTTCACGTTCTTCACGACGATGCGCGACCGTCGCACCGGCGAGGACCTCCTCCCCGAGGTGCGCCGCCTCTTCGCCAAGAGGGCGTTCGACTACGGCCCCCGCTCCATCGACGCGGCCAGGCGCATGGGGGGCATCGGACCGCTGGGCGCCCTCGTGGACGAGCTCTACATGCCCTTGGTGGTGCACCTGGTCCGTGAGTACGGACTCGTGCCCTGCTCCATCGACAGCCACATCGGCGAGTACCTGCCGTTCACCGCCGACGTCGCCGAGTGGTACCCCTCACGCGTGGACGTGATGGAGCGCTTCAGCGACTTCACCGAGCGCCTCAGCACCTGGGTGGCCGACACCCACCTGCCGTTGCCCCTGCACCGGGTCGGCCACAGCGCCGAGGAGGTGATCCCGATCATCGCCGCGGTCTGGACGTCCACGCCGACCCGGCTGATGGCCGTGAACGTCCCCAACCACGGCAACGTCCCCGACATCGCCGACGGGGCCATCGTCGAGGTCGGGGCCACGGTCGACGGGGCGGGTGTCCACCCGGACGTCGTGGCGCCGGTGGGCGAGCCGCTGGCGGGCTGGATCGCACCCCAGATCGAGCTCCAGGAGATGATCGTCGAGGCCACCGTCACGGGTGACCGGGAGCTGGCCTTCCGCGCCCTTCTCGAGGATCCGCTCTCGCCCGACGACCCGGCGGCCTGCCGGGCCATGTTCGACGAGCTGTGCGAGCTCCAGGCGGAGCAACTGCCCTTCTGAAGGCGACGCGGCGCGCCAGGAGCGCCCGGCGCTCGTCAGCTGTGGGCGCGGTGACCCACCACGACGCAGCCCTCGTCGGCCCACCCGTCTTCGTCGCGGAGGGCGACCAGCGCAAGACGGAACTCCTCGTCGCCACACGAGGTGTGGGCGTCGACCTGGTTCGTGTCGCGGTGCACCACCACGTAGTCCTTCATCAGGCCGAAGCGGACGGTGAGGAGGTCGCGCAGGTCCGAGACCGGACGACCCACGAAGTCGCCCTCGGGCACCCCGAAGAGGTCGTCGGGCGCCGGCGTGCAGGCCCGGATCACGTCGTCGGGGCCCACGGTGATGACGTGCACGGGGGCCTCGGAGAACTCGCCGATCGTGGCGAGGGCGGCGGTGGCGTCATGGGGGCCGTCGCCCTGGCGCGGCAGGTCGAGGATCTCGTAGGCAGAGGCCGCCCACTCCGCGTCGTCGCCTCCACCGCCGCCTCCGCTCTCGACCCAGTGGGCGATGCGGGCGAGCTCCTGCTCCCAGACGGGGAGGTTGCGACCGAGACGCGGGGCGACCGTCGGCGCCTGCGACCGGAGGAGGTCGAGCACCGCCTGCATCTCGTCCCGCGGGAGCCGGGCGATGCTGCAGTGCCCCGGGTGGTGCACGACGCTCACGTTGACGGGGATGTCCCGTTCGTCGGCGAACAGCAGCAGGTCGGCGAACTCGTGCGCGTTCTGGACCATCAGGCAGTGGTTGATCATCACCGTGGTGCCGCGCCGGCGGGCGTAGTCGCAGAAGCGGTCGACGTTGGCCAGCACGGCGTCGATGTCCGCTCCGACGCGGATGGCCTCGTAGGTCTCCTCCTTCACGCCGTCGAGGGAGAACACGAAGCTGAACGCCAGCTGGTCGAGGGCGCGTTCGACCCGGTCGTTCCACTGGGTGGCGTTGGTCACCACGACCACGGGCAGCTCGGGGGCGACCTCGGCGATCAGGTCCCAGGCCCGGAAGTTCTCGGCGCCGAGGAAGGGCTCGCCGCCGGCGAACTGGACCTGGTGGAGGTGGGGGAGGAACGCGGTGAGGTCCTCGAAGAACTCGTCCCCGTAGACCGCCGGCAGCGGGGCCCGGTGCTCTCGATGGATCCGGATCGACGACGACAGGTCGCCGTTGCACTGGATGCACTGGAGGTTGCAGCTGTTGGAGAGGTTGAATTCGAAGAAGGTGGGCCAGGCGCCGCTGGCGGGGTCCTCGGTGAGGTGTGTGGCCCGAGCGTCGAAGCCTGCGGGGTACGAGCCTTCGCGGCCCTCCTGCGCGACCTCGATGCCGCAGCCCTGGCACCCGAGGGACCAGTCGTCCTGCGCGAGCGCGGCGACCAGCTCGCGACGGCGTTCCCCGGTCCAGAGATCGCGGAGCCGGTCGGTGCCGATGTTCCCCAGAGGGAAGCGCACGTTGCGACAGCACGCTCGGACGTCCCCGTTGGGGTCGAAGTACAGCTGGACCGACGGGGCGGCGCAGGCCGAGTGGGGTCGGACGGCGAGGGCGCGCATGGCGGGGCGGAGTCTACCGATGCGCTCCCGGCCGCCGAGGCCCGAGCGGTGGCGGAGGCGCCGGCCCCGACGTGTCAGCCGGGGGTGATGCGCAGGATGGCGTTGTCGCTGGAGTCCGACGTGGTCAGGTAGAGCGCGCCGTCAGGGCCCTGGGTCGGCGTGCGCAGGCGGCCGTGGGTGCCGTCCAGCTCGGCCGGGATCTCCTGGCGGACGTAGGTCCCGTCGCGCGTGAAGAACATGACGTGCAGTTGGCTGTCCTTGAGGGCGGCGACCGCGAGCGCGCCCTCCCAGGTGCCCCACGCGCCGCCGGTCAGGAAGTGGGCCCCGCTCCAGGCGTTGGTGGGGTTGCCCGACGAGCGGTTGGCCACGAGGGACCCCGGGTGCCGGGTGAGGTCGGTCATCGGGCGGCTCTCGTCGTAGAACAGCGGCCCGGAGAGGGGCACGGGGTCGTAGCCGTAGTTGGCCCCCGGCCGGAGGCGGTTCACCTCGTCGTCCCGGAAGGTCCCGTGCTCGACGGACCACATCTGGCGGGTGCCGGTCCGCCACGCGAGGCCCTGCACGTTGCGGTGGCCGTAGTTGTAGACGCGTGGGTCCGTGGTCGGGTCGGTGTCGCCCACGAACGGGTTGTCGGGTGCCGCCGCGCCGGTCACGGCGTCGATGCGCAGCACCTTGCCCCCCAACGAGGCGCGGTCCTGGGGCACCGTCGGGGACGCGACGTCGCCCGTGCCGATCCACAGGTACCCGTCGGGCCCGAAGCGAAGCCGGCATCCGCTGTGGCGACCCGGCGACGGCGCGCTCGGGGGTGCCACCGGCAAACCTCCGAGCAGGGGGTCGGCCACGCGGGTGGCCGTCGTGTACCCGACGTCCACCTGCCACGCCACGACCTGGATGTCGTAGGCCGCTCCGGCCTGTTGGCCCTGGCAGGTGTAGAAGCGGCGGTTCGTGGCGAACGCCGGGTCCACTGCGAGGCCGAGCACCCCGCCCTCGCCCACGGCGTACACGTCGCTCTGGTCGGCCACGAGCTGGCGCACCGTGCCGTCGGGCAGGCGGACGTCGAGGTCGCCGGACCGCTCGTCGAAGAGGAGCGCCCCGTCGGGGGTGAAGGCGAGGTCCCAGGGCACGCCGATGCTGCCGTCGGGCAGATCGCCGTCGCTGATGAAGGTCTCGACGGTCAGGGTGGGGCGTCGACTCGACGTCCACACCTGGTCGGGCCTCGGTCCCTGCCGGTGCCAGACGATGTCGGCGCCGGTGCTGGCGTCGAAGTCGCCCACGACTCCCGCGAAGCTCCCACCGCGCTCCTCGATGCTGGTGGCGAACGAGCCGCGCGTCCCGGTCCCACGCCACAGCGGGTCGGCGGCCGCCCCTTCGGCGTACCACAGGACGTCGGTCCGCACGTCGGTGCCCGAAGGGTGGAAGTTGGCCGCGACGGGCCGGTACGGGCCGTCGATCGAGACCGTGGCGGGGGAGAAGGCCCGCGAGGCGTTGCCGTACCAGACCCGGTCGGGAGCGGCGCCGTAGCCGAACCAGAACACGTCGTCGCGTCCATCCCCGTCGAAGTCGCCGGTGAACGGCCGGTACGTGCCGTTGACCGTGACGGTCGCCTTCGTGAAGGTGCCGTCCGGGTTGCCGTACCGCACGGAGTCGCCCGCAGGTCCGGCCCGGTACCAGAGCACGTCGTCGCGGCCGTCCCCGTCGAGGTCGCCCACCAGCGCCTTCGCGTCGTCGGGCGCCGTCGTGGACCCGGTGTCGAAGGTCTCGTCGGGCTGGCCGAGGTCCAGTCGGTCCGCTCCGTCGGCGTACCACAGGACGTCGTCGTTGCCGTCGCCGTTGAAGTCGCCGACCGCCGGTCGGGCGCCGTCGGGCGTCGACAGGGCGTGGTCGACGAAGGTGCGGTTGCCCCGCCCCGCGGCGAGGACGTCCGTGCCGGGCCCGTACCAGACGAGGTCCTCGCGGCCGTCCCCGTCGAAGTCTCCGGCCACCGCCTTCTGGTCCTCGGGCGCCGTGAGGGCGACGGTCGTGAACGCGGCCGACGGGCCGCCGAAGGCCACCTCGTCCGTCCCGCCGCCGTACCAGGCGATGTCGTCTGCGCCGTCGCCGTCGAAGTCGCCGGCCACCGGCCGGCGGTCGCCGCCGAGTGGGGCCGAGACCCGGGTGAACGAGACGGCCGGGGGAGGTGCCGGGGCCGTCCCGCTGGACACCGCGGCCACCGGTTGCGGGAGCGTGGCCCCGGCGATGGCCACGAGCGTCCCGGCGACCAGCAGCGCACGGACGCGGGCCGCCGGGAGGGTCACCCGGTGCCGGGGACGGGCTCGGGGACGATGTCCCCGCACATGCTGGGATCGGGACAGGTGGTGGCTGCCGGGATGTCGCCGCACATCTCGCCATCGGCACACTCGCCGTCGGTCCTGATCTCGCCGCACATGCCCACGTCGCCGCAGTCGTCCGAGGGCACGATCTCCCCGCACATCTCGGCGTCACTGCAGTCGGTGGGCGCGATGTCGGCGTTGTCGGCGGACTCGGGGACGGCTGCGGCGGTCGTCGGTGGCGCCGTGGTGGCGGTGGGACCGACGGTCGTCGACGGGGAAGGCGCCGCGTCGGCCACGAGGGCGACCCCCTCGCCGACCGGCCGGGCCGGAGCGGGCCCGGCGACGGCCGCGACCGTCGCGCCCGCGGCGACGAGGACCACCACGATGGCCGCCACGACGGCCATCCGACGGCGGCGGGACCGCGGCGCGCCTACGTCCCCCGAGCGGGGGTCACGCCGTCGGGGAGCGACCTCGTCGAGGGTCAACGCCTCCGGGGCGTCCCGGGGTGGGTCCTGGCTGGCCATGGCTTCTCCATCGACCGTAGCGGCGCTCCCTCAAGATCGGGCCGCGCGCGACCGGTCGGCCCGATGCTTACTGGACCGAGCCGACGGGTAGATTGCTCCCCGGCGTGCGCAAGCTCCTCACCCTTCTCCTCGTGGTCGCCCTGTCGGGCGCCGGCCTCGCCGTCTCGGCGCTCGCCCTCGCGCCCCAGGCGCGCGACATCGTCAGTGCCACCCGGGTGGAGGACCCACGCTTCCGGCTCCGTCCGCTCGACGAGCGTTCGATCGTCTACGCCGGCGACGGCACCGTGCTCGCCTCGCTCCACCGCGAGCAGAACCGCGAGATCGTGCCCCTCGAGGACATCCCCGACACGGTGATCCAGACCATCCTCGCCGTGGAGGACGAGAACTTCTACGACCACGGGCCCGTGGACCTGCGCTCCACCGTGCGGGCGCTGTTCGAGAACGTGTCCGCCGGTGACGTCGAGCAGGGTGGCTCCACCATCACCCAGCAGCTCGTGAAGATCTCGCTGCTCACCCCGGAGCAGAGCCTGAACCGCAAGATCCGCGAGGCCGTCCTCGCCGTGCAGCTCGAGCGCGACCTCACCAAGGACCAGATCCTCCGGAGGTACCTCAACAGCGTCTACTTCGGTGGTGGCGCCTACGGCGTCCAGGCGGCGGCCGAGCTGTACTTCGACAAGGACGTCGGCGAGCTGGGCTGGGGTGAGGCGGCCATGCTCGCCAGCCTCATCCAGAACCCCGTCGGGTACGACCCGGTCCTGCGCCCCGACCAGGCCCGCGAGCGCCGGCGGGTCGCGCTTCAGCGCCTGGTGGAGACCGAGCACCTCACCCAGGAGGAGGCCGACTTCTACGACTTGGCCCCGCTGCCGACGGTGCGCAACCAGGCCCTGCCGCAGGCCAACGACTACTTCATCGAAGAGGTGAAGCAGCGCCTCCTCGACGACCCCAACCTCGGGGCCACCGAGGAGGAGCGCTACAACGCCGTGTTCCGGGGCGGGCTGCGCATCTACACGACCTACAGCCCGCAGGCGCAGTACTACGCGCTGCTCGCCCGCAACACCCAGATGCCCGACACCGGCGGCCAGTTCACCGCGGCCCTCGCCTCCGTCGAGGCGTCGACGGGCGCGGTGCGGGCGCTCGTCGGGGGTCCGGGCTTCGACAACTACAAGTACAACCTGGCCACCCAGGGCCTGCGCCAGCCCGGTTCCTCGTTCAAGATGATCGTGCTCATGGCGGCGCTGGAGAACGGTGTCGTGCCCGACGACAACGTCGACGGTGGCAGCCCCTGCAGCTTCGCGAACCCGGGGGGCGCACCGGACCCGTACGTCGCGTCCAACTTCGGCGGCAGCCGCGGCGGCCGGGGCACGATCACCAGCCTGACCACGGCGTCGTCGAACTGCGGCTTCCTCCGCCTCGGCCAGCTCGTCGGACTCGACAAGGTGGTGGAGACGGCTCGCCGCCTCGGTATCACCACGCCTCTGGACCCGCGGGCGATGTCGATGCCCCTCGGCGCCTTCGAGGTGCACCCCATCGAGATGGCGGGGATGGCGGCGACCTTCGCCAACGGCGGCCAGTACAACGAGCCGTACTTCATCGAGCGCATCGAGGACCGCCAGGGCAACGTCATCGAACAGCACGTCCCCGAGAACCGCCAGGTCGTCTCCGCCCAGAGCGCCTGCCTCGCCACGGAGATCCTCGAGGCCAACGTGCGTGGCGGCACCGGCACCGCGGCCCAGCTCCCCAACGGCCGCCCCGCTGCGGGCAAGACGGGTACCGCCCAGAGCTTCGGCGACGCCTGGTTCGTCGGCTACACGGCGCAGCTGGCCACCGCGGTGTGGATGGGCAACGCCGAGGCCCGGGTGCCGATGACCAACGTCGGGGGCCGCCAGGTCACCGGCGGCTCGTACCCGGCACAGATCTGGCACGACTTCATGGCCGCCGCGCATACGCTCGCGCCCATCGAGGACTTCCCGCAGTGCGAGCCGACCCGCCCGGGACGCACCATCGACCGCATCCCCGACTTCTCCGGCGGGGCCAACGGTGATCCCGGCGAGGTGGTGGTGGACGACGGGAGCGTCACCCCGGACTCGGTGCCGGCCACGTCGTGCCCGCCGGGGTTCGTTCCGGCCGCCACCGGCTGCTTCCAGCCCACGCCGACCACCGCGCCCGATCCCGTCACCGTGACGGTGCCACCGTGAGCGAAGACGCCGCAGCGCAGGACGAGGCCCCGGCCGGTCCGCTCGAGCGCCTGCTCGTCGTCCAGCAGCACGACACCGAGGCCGACCAACTCCGGCACCGTCTGAACGCCCTGCCCGAGCGGGCGCGCCTCGATGCCAAGATGACCGAGATCGCGGCTCTCGAGGCGCGCGTCGCGGAGCTCACCGAGCGGCGCAGCGCCATCGGACGGGACCTGAAGCGGCTCGAGGACGAGGTCGCCATCGTCGAGGCGCGACGCGCGGAGACCGACGCCAAGCTCTACGGCGGCGCGGTCAACGCGGCTCGGGAGCTCCAGGCGCTCCAGGACGAGTTGGCGTCGTTGAAGCGCCGCCAGACGAGCCTGGAAGACGACGAGCTCGAGCTGATGGAGGCCGCCGAGCCGCTCGACGCGGACCTCGAGCGCCTCGGCGCCGAGCAGGCCGCCGCCGACGAGGAGGCCACGGTGCTCACCGCGGCGCTGGCCGAGGCCGAGAGCTCGGTGAGCGCCGATCTCGAGCGAGCCGTCGCGGCGCGGGAGGCCAGCGTGGACGGGCTCGATGAGGAGCTGCTCGCGGAGTACGAGCGTCTCCGGCGCGAGCTGGGTGGGGTGGCGGTGGCTCGACTCGCAGGGACGTCCTGCGGTGGGTGCCACCTCAGCCTGTCGGCGGTCGAGGTCGACCGGATCCGCAAGACCCCGGCGGGGGCCATGGTGCACTGCGAGGAGTGCGGGCGCATCCTCGTCCACTAGGGCCCGTGCTCATCATCGTCCGCCACGGCCGCACGGCCGCCAACGCACAGGGTCGTCTGCTGGGCCGCGACGACCCTCCCCTCGACGAGGAGGGGCGGGCCCAGGCGCGGCGGGTCGGCGCGGCGCTCCGGGCCGATCGTGTCGTGTCGAGCCCCCTGCTCCGGGCGCGCCAGACCGCAGAGGCCCTCGGGTGCCCGATCGAGGTCGACGAGCGGTGGATCGAACTGGACTATGGCGACCTGGAGGGGACCCCGACCGCCGACGTGCCGCGTGAGACCTGGGCGGAGTGGCGCGCCGACGTCTGCTACCACCCCGAGGGTGGCGAGTCCCTGGTCGAGCTCCAGGAGCGTGTCGCCGGTGCCTGCGACGAGCTGATCGAGGAGGCGACCCGACGAGACGTGGTCGTGGTCACCCACGTATCACCGGTGAAGGCGGCCGTGGCCTGGGCCCTCGGCGTCGGCTGTGAGGTCTCGTGGCGCACGTTCGTGGCGCCGGCCTCCGTCACCCGGATCGCCGGCGGCCCCTGGGGCCCCTCCCTGCACACGTTCAACGAGACCTCGCACCTCTCGGTCTGAGCCCACCGTCCGGCGGCGTCCGCCGTCGCCACGGGTCAGGCGCGGCCGTCGTGACCTTCGGCCCTGTCCTGCCCGGTGTCGCGGGATGACGATGTCGGTGGAAGTCCTCTCCGAGAAGGGAGTGCCCCATGCAGGCACGAGTAGGAGACCGCATCGTGATCCGTGGCCACCACGTCGGCGAGCCGATTCGTGACGGCGAGATCCTCGAGGTGCGCGGGCCCGACGGCGGGCCGCCCTACATCGTGCGATGGGAGGACACCGGCCACGAGACCCTCTTCTTCCCGGGCTCCGACGCCCTGGTCGAGCACCTGGCGCACCACGCTTCCTGAGCTCGATCGGCGTCGATCGAACCCCCGACGGGGCGACTCGACGGCTGCACGGCCGTCGCACTGGCCCGTCGCGCCCCAACCACCCACGAGGACGGAGGTGCCGTCATGGACGAACGGACGGCAAGGCAGTTGCTGGAAGAGGAACAGGCGCGGCTCGAGGCCCTGGACCGGGGATTCGACGACGTCGGCCCTGATCGGGCACAGGCCGAGAACGCGTCTGCGGTCTTCGAGAACGAGAAGGAGCGATCGCTCCGGCACCAGGTGGCCGCGGATCTGCGAGACGTCGCCGATGCGTTGGCTCGGCTCGAGGCCGGCCGCTACGGCCGATGCGAGACGTGCGATCTGCCCATTCCCTCGGAGCGGCTCGAAGCCGTGCCGGCGACCCGGTTCTGCGCCGAGCACGAGGGAATGTGGGAGGCCGACCGGCTCAACCTGTCGGTGCCGGCTGGTGCCTACATGGATGACGACGCCCACGCCATCGAGCGTGCAGCCGCCCGGGAAGCGGGACGCAACCTCGACCTGGTACCCGACGACGACGAGACCGAGACGGTGGAAGCGGGCCCCGAGCAACGGGCCCTCCACCTGACCGACCCGGCACGGCCCGACCCCGACGCCCTCACGGCGGACGAGCTCGCCGTCCTGGAGCGTCGGCGCGCCGAGTGGGACGAGGAGGACGAGCGGGTCGCCCGCGAGGTGGCCCGAGAGGAAGAGGAGCAGCGATGACAGATCTCAGCGACACCACCCGTCCCGAGGAGCAGGTTCGGCTGGCCGTCTCCGCCGGCGAGGGCGTGCCCGCCTCCGCGGTCGACTACGCCACCGCCAAGCTGCGCCACCTCGCGAGCCACGAGCGGGCCCCCATCCTCTTCGGGGAGGTCCGCCTCACCCTCGAGCCCAACCGGGCGCGCGAGCGACCGGCCAAGGCCGAGGCGGTGTTCGTGGTGAACGGCGACCCGGTGCGGGCCCACGTCGCGGCGCACGATCTGCCCGAGGCCGTCGACCTTCTCGAAGACCGGATGGCTCGCCGCCTCGAGCGACACCGGCGCCGGGGCACCGATCGGGCGCGTCGCCTCCACGGCCACGAGGACCACGAGTGGCGTCACGGGGACCCTCCCGGCCAGCGGCCCGAGTACTTCGACCGCCCGGCCGACGAGCGCCGCGTCGTCCGGCGCAAGAGCTTCACGATGGGGGAGATGACCTGCGACGAAGCCGCCGACGCACTCGATCTCCTGGGTCACGACTTCCTCCTGTTCGCCAACCTCGCCACCGGCGCCGACGCCGTCGTGTTCTACGGCGACGATCACGGGCTCGAGCTCATCGACGCGTCGGGCCGCGCCGATGCCGTCGCCACCGACACGGTGGCGCCCGTGCGCCTGAGCCACCACGGCACGCCCCGGTGCACGGTCGCGGAAGCGGTCGCTCAACTGGACGTCGACGTGCTGCCCTTCGTGTTCCACGTCGATCCCTCCACGGGGCGGGGGAGCGTGGTCTACCGCCGCTACGACGGCCACTACGGGGTGATCACTCCCGCCTGAGTGCTTGGTCGGCCCCGGTCGGCGCCAGGGCCGGCAGGCAGCTTGGGCGCTCCTGTGCGAACATGTGTTCGTGTCCCGAGGTGATGCGTCCATCCTGCACGCCGACCTCGACTCGTTCTACGCCTCGGTGGAGCAGCGGGACGATCCGGCGCTGCGGGGTCGTCCCGTGGCGGTGGGCGGGGGTGTGGTGCTGGCCGCCAGCTACGAGGCCAAGGCCTTCGGCGTGCGGACCCCGATGGGCGGCCGCCAGGCCCGGGAGCTGTGCCCGCGGCTCGTGATCGTGCCCCCGCGCATGCACGCCTACACCGAGGCGAGCAAAGCCGTGTTCGCCATCTTCGATCGCACGACTCCGTTGGTCGAAGGCCTCTCCATCGACGAGGCGTTCCTGGACGTGGGCGGGTTGGGACGGTTGGTGGGCCCGCCACGCGAGATCGCGGTCACGCTTCGTCGGACCGTCGCCGAGGAGGTCGGGCTCCCCATCTCGGTGGGGATCGCCTGCACCAAGTTCCTGGCGAAGGTGGCCAGTGCGGTGTCCAAGCCCGACGGCCTGCTCGTCGTGCCGCCGGACGGGGAGCTGGCCTTCCTGCACCCGCTCGCGGTCGAGCGGTTGTGGGGGGTCGGGCCCGTCACCGGCCAGAAGCTGCGGGAGAGGGGCCTCCGGACCGTCGGCGAGGTCGCCGAACTGGCCGAGGAGGACCTCGTGGCCATCCTGGGGCCGGCCGCCGGCCGCCATCTGCACGCGCTGGCCCACAACCGCGATCCCCGCCGGGTCGAGACCGGCAAGCGCCGCGGCTCCATCGGCTCCCAGCGCGCCCTCGGGAGCCGCCCTCGCCCGCCGCACGAGGTCGACGCCGTGCTCATCGGCCTGGTCGACCGCGTGACCAGGCGCCTGCGCCGTGCAGAGCGCATCGGACGGACGGTCGTGCTGCGCCTGCGCTTCGGCGACTTCAGTCGAGCGACCCGCTCACACACCCTGGCGCAGCCGACCTCCGAGACCACGGCGATCCTCGAGGCGGCGCAGGCGCTGCTCGACGGGGCTCGACCGCTGATCGCCGAGCGGGGGCTCACGATGGTGGGTGTCGCCGTGGCCAACCTGGCCGACGACCGGCCGGTCCAGCTCGCGCTGCCCTGGCGGGGGCGGCGCGCCGGCGCGCTCGATGCCGCGGTCGATCAGCTCCAGGAGCGGTTCGGCACCGACGCCGTCACCCGTGCGGTCCAGGTCGGCCGCGACCAGGGATGGTCGGTCCCGATGCTGCCGGACTGAGGCGTCATCGCGGACCTTGGTCCCTGGCCTGGCCGGTGCCGGGTTTGCGAGACTCGTCGCCATGATGACCGAGGTCTCCACCTACCGGATCGGCCGCCAGCGCATCGTCCAGACCGACAAGCACGACCACGCGCTACGCGATGGGGACGAGCGTGCGCTCTGCGACAAGTACTCCGCCAAGGTGCTGCTGCTCCACGACCTGCCCTTCATCGCCTTCGGCGAGCACGCCTGCGACGAGTGCAGTCGACTGGTCCGGGTCGAAGCCGGGGCCTGAGCGAGGGGGCGCCTCAGGCGCCGTCGGCGGCCGCCTGGAGCGCGGCCATGTCCAGCTTCACCATGCCCAGCATCGCCTTGGTGGCCCGGGCGACCCGGTCCGGATCGGGATCGTTCATGAGCGCTTCCCAGCCGGCGGGGACCACCTGCCACGACAGGCCGTAGCGGTCGCGCAGCCAGCCGCACTGGACCGGCTCACCGCCGTCGGTGAGCTTGTCCCAGTAGTGGTCGAGCTCGGCCTGGTCGGCGCAGTCGATGAGCAGGGACACGGCCTCGCTGAAGGTGAACTGGGGCCCGCCGTTGATGCCGGTGAAGGGTTGGCCGTCGAGGGTGAAGTTCACGGTCTGCACCGTGCCGGCCGGGCCCGGGGAGCCCTCGATGTAGTGGGTGATCTCCCCGATCGCCGAGTTGGGGAAGATCGACACGTAGAACTCGGCGGCTTCGAGGGCCTGGGTGTCGAACCACAGGTTCGGAGTGATGCGGGGCATGGTGCCTCCTGGCGCGGTGGACGGTGTCGTCCCGGTGTCGACGGCGGGGCGTGCCCGGCATCATCGCGCCTCGGCACGCTCGGGACGGAGGTCCAGTCGACGCAGGAGCTGCGCGTTGAGGGCCACGACGATGGTGGAGACGCTCATCAAGATGGCTCCCACGGCGGGGGAGAGCTCGATGCCCGCCCACTGGAGGGCGCCGGCCGCCAAGGGGATGGCGACGGCGTTGTAGCCCGCGGCCCACAGGAGGTTCTCGACCGACTTGCGGTACGTGGCGCGGGACAGGGCGAGGATGCCCAGCACCGCTCGCGGGTCGCTACTGGCCAGCACGAGGCCGGCCGACTCGACGGCCACGTCGGTGCCCGCTCCGATCGCGATGCCGACGTCGGCCCGAGCGAGCGCGGGAGCGTCGTTGACGCCATCGCCGACCATGGCGACGCGGTGACCCTGGTGCTGCAGCTCGGCCACCGTCGCCGCCTTGTCCTCGGGCAGCACCTCGGCGAAGACCTGGTCGACGCCGAGGTCGTTGCCGACCGCCGTCGCGACCTGTTGGGCGTCGCCGGTGACCATGACGACGCGTCGCCCGTCGGCCTGCAGGGCGGCCACGGCCGCTCGCGCCTCCGGGCGGACCTCGTCCTCGAGGGCCAACGCACCCACGACCTCGTCCTCTCTGACGAGGAAGAGGACTGCGGCGCCGCGATCGCTCCACGCCTGGATCGGCGAGCCGACCTCCTCAGGCGGCTGCGTGTGGCGTTCCCGCAGCAGTGTCGGTCCGCCGACCGCGTACCGGGTTCCCTCGACGGTGGCCTCGACGCCTCGTCCGGTCAGGGAGCGGAAGTCGGTCGCGGTCGGCCTCACGAGGTCGCCTGCCGTGGCGACGATGGCCCGAGCGAGTGGGTGCTCGCTGTCGGCCTCGACCGCCGCGGCCGTCCGCAGCACCCGGTCCTCGCTCCACCCACCGGCACCGACCACGCCGAGGACGGCGTGCTCGCCCTTCGTGAGGGTGCCGGTCTTGTCGAACAGGAAGGTGTCGACCGTGCGGCTCGCCTCGAGGGCGAGGCGGTCCTTCACGAGGATGCCGTTGCGGGCGGCCATGGCGCTGGCCAACGAGGTCGTCAACGGGATGGCCAGGCCCAGTGCGTGGGGGCAGGAGATCACGAGCACGGTCACCACCCGAACGACGGCCTCGTCGGGCTCGCCCAGCGCGGTCCACACGAGGCCGGTGAGGAGCGCGGCCGCCACGGCGACGTAGAACAGGAGCGCCGCCGCACGGTCGGCGAGCACCTGCGAGCGGGACCGGGAGGCCTCGGCCTCGGCGACCAGCCGCCCGATGCCGGCCAGGGTCGTGTCGTCGCCGACCGCGGTGATCCGGAGGCGCAGGGCCGAGTCGGTGGCCACCGTCCCGGCCACCACCCGGTCACCGTGGCTGCGGGGGACCGGGCGGGACTCACCCGTGATCATCGACTCGTCGACCTCGGCGGCCCCGTCGACGACCTCGCCGTCGGCCGGTACCCGGGCGCCCGAGCGCACGAGGACGACGTCGCCAGGGTGGAGATCGGCTGAGGCCACGGTCGTCACCGTGCCGTCCTCGCCGACCCGCTCGGCGACGTCGGGCAGCAGCGAGGCGAGGGCGCCAAGGGCGTCCTGGGCCTGACCGAGGGCACGCATCTCCTGCCAGTGGCCGAGCAGCATGATGGTGATCAGCGCGCCGAGCTCCCACCAGAAGTCGAGGTCGAACCAGCCGAGGGACGTTGCCAGCGAAGCGGCGTAGGCCACCGTGATGGCCATGGCGATGAGCAGCATCATCCCCGGCTCGCGCTCACGGCCTTCGCGGGCGCCCCCGGTGAGGAAGGGCCAGCCTCCCCACAGGTACAGCACCGTCCCCAGCACCGGTCCGACCCACTCCATCGCGGGGAGGTCGAGTTCGTAGCCGAACCACTCCATGACCATGTGGCTGGTCACCACGACCGGGAGGGTCAGCAGGAGGCTGAGCCAGAACCGACGCCGGAACATGGCGACGCTGTGGCCGGCGTGCTTGCCGTGCTCGGCGACCCGCTCCTCGTCGTGGCCCCGGTCGGCGTGGTCCCGGTGGACGTGGCCCCGATCGTCGCGGTGGTTGGGCGGCGCGGTCGGGTCGACGGTGATGGGCATGGCGGCACTCCTCGATCGGATGAACATCAGGATACCCCTAGGGGGTATACCGATCCATCCCCAAGATGCGGGGGTCAGCGCCTGCCGGTGGCCTCCTGGAGCTGCCAGGCCCCTGCCGTGAGGCCGTACACCGCCACCCGGAACCGCTCGCCGTCCTCGGTGAGGTCGACCTCGTGCAGTCGGCGCATGCCGAGGCGCTCCATGACGGCCAGGCTGCGGAGGTTGGGCACGTCGGCCATGGCGGTGAGGCGGTCCCATCCGAGGACTTCGAAGCCGTGGGCCAGCCATGCTCGGGCGGCCTCGGTGGCGTAGCCGTGCCCCCAGTGCTGCGGTACCAGCCGCCATCCGAGCTGGAGGTCGTCCGGAAACCACGGCACGACCGACAAGCCGACGGCGCCGATGAACGCTCCATCGTCGCGGCGCTCGACCGCGACCATGCCCGCCCCGGTGCGGCGCAAGGTGCCGTTGCTGTCCGCCATCTGCTCCTCGGTGTACGCCGGGTCCCTCGGACCGCCGAGGTACCGCATCACCTCCGGGTCGGCCGAGATGGCGGCGTAGAGCGCGACGTCGTCGCGGCGGAACGGCCGCAGGACGAGCCGCTCGGTCTGCATGATCGTGGGCCCGCCCCAGGGGTCGGCGGACGAGTCGGGACCGACGGCGGCGGGGGAGGTGGGGTCGTGGTCGGTCACCTCGGGCCTCGCGGGGTCTGGGCGGCGGGACAGGACACCGACCGTAGAGCGCGGCCCCGGGTGGACGCCGAGGGTTTCGTCGCAGACCGGCGCGAGCGCCACCGTTCTCGAGGGAGTTCTCGCCGTCGGGGACGACGGGTAGTGCGCAACGGTGTTGCGAGCGCCGGAGCCCGGACGAGGCCCCCGACGGCGGCAGACTGTCCCCGGTGGGGGGCCAGGGAGTCGTCGTGGCTGAACGAGTCGGTGATGGACCAGGGAGTTGTCGTGGCTGAACGAGTTGTCCGGGCCAACGGGGTGGATCTCTGCGTCGAGGCCTTCGGCGAGCCGCAGGATACGGCCGTCCTCCTCATGCAGGGCGTCGGTGCCTCGATGTTGTGGTGGGAGGAGCCGTTCTGCCGCTCGCTCGCGGGACGGGGCCGCCACGTCATCCGCTACGACAACCGGGACACGGGTCGCTCGGTGACCTCTGAGCCCGGGCGGCCCGAGTACACCGGTGGCGATCTCGTCGCCGACGCCGTCGGTGTGCTCGATGCCCTCGCCGTGGAGAGGGCGCAACTGGTCGGGGTGTCGGCCGGCGGCGCCTTCGCCCAGCTCCTCGCGCTCGACCGCCCCGACCGGGTCGAGGGTCTGGTCCTCATCACCACCACCGCGGCGCTGTCCCTCGATCGTGAACTGCCGCCACCCACGGACGAGTTCCTCCGCTTCGCCTCCGGTTTCTCGGTGGACTGGGAGGACGAGGCGTCGGTCATCGAGGGACAGGTCGCCTACGCCCGGCTGCTCGCGGGCGGGGTCCGCCCGTTCGACGAGGCGGCGATGCGTGATCTCGTGCGTCGCGACGTCGAGCGGGCCACGGACATCGCGGCGCTGCAGAACCACGATCAGATCGCCGACGACGGCAGGGAGCGACCGCCGCTGTCGTCCATCGCCGCTCCGACGGTCGTGATCCACGGCAGCGCCGACCCGATGTTCCCCCTCGCCCACGGCGAGGCCCTCGCCGAGGAGATCCCCGGTGCCCACCTCCTGGTCCTCGAGGGTGCCGGCCACGGCCTCGACCGCACGGACTGGCCCACGGTGCTCGACGCCATCACCGGCCAGGCCGCCGGCGCCTGAGCGACGAGCCCGGCCTGCCCGGTGTGACGGTGAGTCGGCCTGTAGGCGGGGTTCTGTCCACCGGGCCCTTGCGGGGATCCGGATGGATGGTCATCCATCTGTGCGGCCTACCTGGGGACATGGACCGGGCCGGTCGTCCCCGCTTTGGCCTTGCTCCGGGTGGGGTTTGCCGAGCCGCCCGGGTCACCCCGGGCGCTGGTGCGCTCTTACCGCACCGTTTCACCCTTACCTGTGCCGACCCTGCGGCCGGCCATCGGCGGTCTGTTCTCTGTGGCACTTTCCTGCAGGTCACCCTGACTCGCCGCTAGCGAGCACCCTGCCCTACGGAGCCCCGACCTTCCTCGACCCGGTCGTTGCCGAGCCGCGACCATCCAGCCGACTCACCGTCACCGTTCAAGTGTGCCACCCACCACCGCCGAAGTCCTCCGGTTCGGGGAAGCGTCGAGCCGTTCCGAGCGGTCTGAAGGTGCCGAGAACCCGGGCCTGTTCGCTCGTCGAGCCGCCGGTCGACCGCACGCGGCCGCTGAGTACGCTGGCCACACCATGGGGTCGGTTCACCGGGGGCGCCGACGAACCGTGGTCGGCCTCGCCGCGCTGCTGGCACTCGCCGCCTGCTCGTCCGGCGGCGAGGAGAGCACCGACGTCGCGGTCTCGACCGAGACGACCGCGGCGCAGGAGCAGGTCGATCCCGCCATCGCCGAGTTGCCCGGCGGGGACGTGGCCGCCATCGACCCGGACGGCACCGACCCCTTGCCGTCGCTGCCCGACGACGTCGCCTTGCCCATCGTGTTCGTGCACGGATTCGCCGGCTCGGCCCAGCAGTACGAGTCGCAGGCCATCCGCTTCGCGGCCAACGGGTATCCGCAGGAGCGGATCGTCGCCTACGACCACGACGGCGCAGGTTTCGACGTCGACGGCTACACCGACGGGCTCGAGGAGGTGATCGACGACACGCTGGCCGAGTTCGATGCCGAGCAGGTGTACCTGGTCGGACATTCGCGGGGGACGTTCGTGTCCGGCTCCTACCTGGCCGACCCGGCCCGGGCCGCCAAGGTGGCCAAGTACGTCGCCCTCGATGGCGCTCCCTGCCCTGAGGTGGTGCCCTGCCTCGCTCCGACGCAGGAGACGAACCCCGGTCAGTCGCACGTCGAGGTGGCGACGTCCCCCGAGTCGTTCGAGGCCCAGTACGAGTTCCTCGTGGGCGAGGCGCCCGAAGTCGTCGACATCGAGCCGCAGCAAGCGCCTGTGGTGCTGGCCGGCCGAGCCGTCGAGTTCCCGGCGAACACGGGTCGCGAGGACGCCACGCTCGACGTGTGGGAGGTCGATCCCGACACCGGGTCCCGGCTGGGCGACGAGCCGCACGTCTCCTTCGAGCTCGGCGCGGACGGAGCGTTCGGGCCGTTCGTCGCGGCCTCCGGCGCGCACTACGAGTACGCGTTGTCCGCGCCCGACACCGACGTCCAGCATCACCTGTACCTGCAGCCCTCGGTGCGCAGCAGCAGCATGGTGCGCCTGCTCTCCTCGGGCCCCGACGGCGCCACCCGGGCCAACACCAACACCGGGGATGAGCACGCCGCGCTCATCGTCATGCGCATGCGCGAGTGGTACGCCGAGGACGACGCCGATCGGCCCGGCGACGAGCGGGACGTGCTGACGGTCGCCACGAACAGCGCCAGCGGCGACGCACCCGAGGCGAACGTGATCGTCGATTTCGTAGGGAACGCCGACATCGCGCTGCACCTGCACGACGACGCCGCGACGCCCGGGGTGTCCACGCTCGAGCCGCTGCCGTACTTCTCCGCCCAGCCCTTCCAGGCCGGCGTCGACGTGTACCTCCCGGGTGCCGACGTGCCCGACGGCACCATCACGGTGACCAACCTGCCCAGGGGGGACGCCGATCGCCCGCAGACGGTCAACGTCCCGAACTGGGCGTCGACGGGCCACTCGATCAGCGTCATCTTCGCCGACCACCCCGTGGGCTGACTGTCAGGATCGCTCCAGCGGCCAGTTGATCTGTTCGGCGGCGGGATCGGTGATCTCGACCGTGACCCATGGTTTGACCGGCCCCGCGTGCACGCGGCCGTCCAGTGGCGCCGGTCGAGGGAACGACGCCCGTTCGGGCACGGCGACGTGCGACGCTCGCGGGATGCCGCGACCGATCTTCGAGGTGGACGTCTTCGACACGGGCCCGTTCTCGGGCAACCCGGTGGCCGTGGTGCTCGAGGCCGACGGCCTGTCCGACGAGGAGATGCAGCGCTTCGCCCACTGGATGAACTTCTCGGAGACGACGTTCGTCCTCACACCGACCGATCCGAGCGCGGACTACCGGCTGCGCATCTTCACCCCGAGCTTCGAGCTGCCCTTCGCCGGCCATCCGACGCTCGGCAGCGCCCACGCCTGGCGGGAGGCGGGTGGGCGGCCCAAGGGCGGCGACCTCGTGCAGGAGTGCGGCGTGGGGCTGGTGACCCTCCGCTCGAGCTCGGACGGGCAACTGGCCTTCGAGGCGCCGCCGCTCCTCCGGTCCGGGCCGGTCGATCCGGAGGTCCTGTCCGAAGCGTGCCGCCAGGTGCAGCTCGACCCGGCGTCGGTGCTGCGGGCGGAGTGGGTGGACAACGGGCCCGGGTGGATCGCCCTCGAGGTGGGCTCGCTCGACCAGCTGCTCGCTCTGGAGGCCGCCCCGGGGGAGTGCAAGGTGGGCGCCTTCACCCGGCTGCCCGACGACGACGAAGCGGCCATCGAGGTGCGGGCCTTCTTCCCCAAGGACGGCGTCACGGTGGAGGACCCCGTGACGGGCAGTCTCAACGCGTCCCTGGCCTGCTGGATGCTCCGGGACGGCGCGCTCACCGCCCCCTACCGCTCCCGGCAGGGCACGGTCCTGGGCCGCCACGGCCTGGTGGAGGTCGACCAGGACGCGGCCGGCGCCATCTGGGTCGGCGGCGCCACGACCACGAGGATCCGGGGCGCGGTCGAGCTGTGAGCACCGGCCCGGCCTGACTCCGTGGGCCCCGGGGCAGCGAGCCGCCATCGCGTCCTTCCCGAGTGACCTGACGCGCCGGAGGCCACCGACCCGGCGGGTGGGTCGGTGGCCTCCGGACGTTCGACCGCTGGTGGAGGGGCGTCCCCCAGCGCTCGGGATCGGTGACTCAGCCGGTCACGACGGGGTCGCTGTCGTCGGGGGCGTCGATGCCGCAGTCGTCGGCGCCGTGGGACTCGGTGACGGTCGTGGTGGTGGTGTCGTCGGTGCTGCAGTCGTCGTCTCCATCGGGTGTGCAGTCGTCGGCGCCGTGGGACTCGGCCACGGTGGTCGTGGTGGTGTCGTCGGTGCTGCAGTCGTCATCGTCGTCGTCGATGCCGCAGTCGTCGGAGCCGGACTCGGCGACGGTGGTCGTGGTGGTGTCGTCGGTGCTGCAGTCGTCGTCGTCGTCGATGCCGCAGTCGTCGGAGCCGGACTCGGCGACGGTGGTGGTGGTGTCGTCGACGGAGCAGTCGTCATCGCCGCCGCCGGGGCCGCTGTGGTCGTCGTCGTCCTCATCGCACTCGCCGTCGCCGGAGTGGCGGTTGGCGCCGTGCTCGGCGGAGGTGGTGCTGTCGTCATCGCAGACCTCGTCGGCGTCGTCCTCGTCCTCGTCGTCGATGCCGTCGTCGTCGCTGTCCTCGTTGCCGTCGGCCACGCCGTCGTCGTCGCTGTCGGCATCGTTGGGGTCCGTGCCGTGGTGGCGGACCTCGTCGACGTCGTCGGAGCCGTCGTCGTCCGTGTCGACGTCGTTCGGGTCGGTGCGGTGGCGGAACTCGCCGATGTTGCGGAGCCCGTCGTGGTCCTTGTCGCCGCGGGCGTTGGCCCGGTTGGCGTTCAGGCCGTGGTTGACCTCCCAACGGTTGGGCATGCCGTCGCCGTCGCGGTCGCGGCCGGCGGCACCGGCCGAGGTGGCCAGGTAGCCGAGGCCGACCACGGCGATGAGCAGCAGGCCGGCGGCGAGTCGGGTGACCCTGGTGAGCGGGGACTTCGAGGCAGACGGTGACATGGGGTGGTTCCCTCCCTGGTTGGAACGTCCCCCGTGTATCGGCGCCGCTCGGGCCGCGTCACATCCAAGTTTCGGTAAGGCGCGCGCTCTTCGTAACGGGACGTCTCCCGACGCCGCGGTCAGAAGTCGAGGGCGCTGAGGTCCTCGTGCCAGCGGGCGGCGCGGGCGACGGCGTCACGCCAGCGATCACGGTCGAAGGCGGTCGCGGGCTCGACGGTCGCCCTCGGCTGCCACGCCGCGGCCACGTCGTCCCACCCCGCCCAGGCACCGGTGGCGAGACCGGCGAGGAAGGCGGCCCCCAGGGTGGTGGCTTCGAGCACCGGCGACACCTCGACGGGGCGCCCGGTGGCGTCGGCCACGGCCTGCACGAACGTGGGGTTGGCGCTCATGCCCCCGTCGACGCGCAGGGTGGGGATGGCGAGGCCACTGTCGGCCTCGGCGGCCTCGACGAGGTCGGCGCCGCGCTGGGCGACGCCCTCGAGTACCGCCCGGACGACGTGGGGACGACCGGTGCCCCGGGTGATGCCCAGCAGGGCGCCTCGGGCGCCGTAGTCCCACGCCGGCGTGCCCAGGCCGAGCAGGGCCGGGACGTAGACCACGCCGTCGGCATCGTCGACCTGGCTGGCCACGTCGTGCGACTCTGCCGCCGTGGCGATGATGCCGAGGTCGTCACGCAGCCACTCGACGTTCGTGCCGGCCGACAACATGATCGCCTCGAGGCCCCAGACCAGCTCGCCGGCCTCGCGCCAGCCGACGATGGGGAAGGTGCCGCCCTCGCCGCGCACGTCGAAGGCGGCACGGTCCGGGCCGAGGCAGAGGTCGAGCATGCCGCCCGTGCCGAAGGTGACCTTGGCCAGGCCACGCCGCACGCAGCCTTGGCCGATGAGCGAGGCCTGCTGGTCGCCGGCGATGCCGGCGATGGGCGGGGCGCCCGGCAGGGCACTCGCCGCGCCGACCATCCCCGTGGAGTCGACGATGCTCGGCAGCATCGAGGCGGGGATGCGAAGGCGCTCGAGGATGCGCTCGGACCAGCGTGGGGAGCCCTCGAGGTCGACCAGCCCGGTCACCCCGGCGTTGCTCATGTCGGTCACGTGCAGGTCGCCGCCCGAGAGGTTCCAGGCGATCCAGCTGTCCACGGTGCCGAAGCAGAGGTCCCGGTCGCGATCGGGGTCGACCTGGTCGAGCAGCCAGGCCACCTTGGTGGCGGACACGTTGGGCGCCATGCGGATGCCCTCGGCCCCGAGCATCAGGCACTCGCCGACCGTGCGCAGGTCCTGCCAGCCGAGGCCCGGCCCGACCGGCTCGCCCGTGGCGCGGTCCCACACGACGGTGGAGCCCCGCTGGTTGGCGATGCCCACGGCGTCCACCGGGCCGTGGTCGGAGAGGACCGCCCGGGCCACCTCGAGTGCGCTCTGCGCCATGGCCGAGGCGTCGAACTCGACCAGCCCGGGCGCCGGCGAGT
The DNA here is from genome assembly GCA_016794585.1 of Acidimicrobiales bacterium. NCBI lineage: Bacteria > Bacillati > Actinomycetota > Acidimicrobiia > Acidimicrobiales > Acidimicrobiales bacterium. The sequence continues at coordinate 79,624 of JAEUJM010000043.1, read as the reverse complement.
CGGGGAGCACCTCCTGGTGGAGCTCGAAGCTGACGGTCGTGTCCGGCCGGACGACCGCCGCTCGCACCCCGCTCGTCCCCACGTCGATCACCAGGATGCTCATGGTCGCTGCCCCCTCATGGCCTCCACGATGTCACGACCGGGCCGAACCGACGGCACGGCGCAGCGAGGCGGACGGGCTCGCCGTCACGTCCGACGTCGGCGCGCCGTGGCCACGATGGCGCCGACCGTGCCGCAGCTCGCGGCGAGGAGCGCGGCGAACAGGATGCCGAGCCAACGGATCTCGTCGCCGTCGGCGAGGCGCCGCATGACGCCGTAGCCCTGGACGAGCAGGTAGGCGAGCAGGGCGGCCAGGGCACCGTTGGCGAGCGGCTCACCCTCGGCGCGCTTCGCCGCCACGTAACCGCCGATCATGAACGCGATGAGGACCACGGCGAACAGGATCAGGACCCAGTTGGAGCCTTCGAGCGCGTCGCGGTCGGACTGGATCTGGGCCAGGACCGCAGGGGGCACCGCGATGACGAGCGAGGCGGTCGCGCCGATCAGGACGGCGCGCGGGTCGAGCCGACTCACCGGCGAGCGGGCGCCGTCACCAGGCGCCGACCTCGCCGAACGGGCTCGGCAGGCCGAGCTTGCCGGGGTTGAGGATGCCGTTGGGGTCGAGCGCGCCCTTGAGGTCGACGAGGACGTCGAAGGCCGGGCCGAGCGCCTCGCGCACGAAGCGGGAGCGGTTTAGGCCGACCCCGTGGTGGTGGCTGAGCGCGCCCCCGTGGTCCAGCACGGCCCGGGTGCCCGCGTCCCAGACGGCACGGTAGAAGGCGTCCTTCGCGTCGGGGGCGGGCTTGCCCGCGAAGGTGAAGTAGAGGCAGGCGCCGTCGGTGTACGCATGGGATTGGTGGGCGCTGGCGGCAAGGGCCCCCTCGACGCCCTTGATGGCGGCGATGGCGGCCTCGTAGATGCCGGGCAGGGCCGCCCACGGTCCACTGATCTCCATGGTGTCGACCACCAGGCCACCTGAGATCAGCTTCTCCAGGGCGGACACGTCGTTGCGGTGGCCCATCCACGTCTCGACGAGTGCCTCGTCGAGCGGGTCGGCCCCGGCGCACTCCTCGGCGACGATGGCCCACGAGCCGTCGACCACGGCGGCCTCGCCCTCGTCGAGCGCCAGGACGACGTGGTGGGCGTCGCCGGTCTGGAAGTTCCGGTCGGACTCGACGGTGTCGTAGAGGCGCAGCACCGCTGGGCGCCCGCCCCGTCGCAGGATGCGCCGGCAGGCGTCGAGGCCGGCGGCGAAGGAGTCGAAGCCCCACGCGCCCCGCCGCTCGTGGGTGGGCGCGGGGTGTAGGCGCAGGCGGCTGCCGACGATGATGCCGAGGGTGCCCTCGGAGCCGACGAACACCTGGTTGAGGTCGGGGCCGACGGCGGCCCGGGGCGCGCCTCCGGTGTGGATGGTGCGGCCGTCGGCGAGGACCACGTCGAGGCCCACGACCATGTCCTCGATCTTGCCGTAGCGGTTGGAGAGCTGGCCCGCGGACCGACAGGCCAGCCAGCCGCCGACGGTCGAGAGGGTGATGGACTGCGGCCAGTGCCCCAAGGTGAGGCCGTGCCCGTCGCGGAGCTCGGCCTCGAGATGGTCGCCGAAGGTGCCGGGCAGGACGTCGAGCAGGAGAGAGTCGTCGTCCACCGAGACGATGCCGGAGAGCCCGCAGAGGTCGAGCACCACGCCGCCGTGCACCGGGACCGAGCCGCCGCAGACGCCGCTGCGGCCGGCGGCTGCCGTGACGGGCACCTTGGCCTCGTTGCACGCCCGCAGTACCTCGGACACCTGCGCGGCCGTCGTGGGGCGGGCCACCACCCCGGCGCGGGCGCCGACCTGGCCGTCGAGGGCCCAAGTCATGGCGAGGGGCCACCAATCCCGCCCGGCCTCGCCGAGGGCCCCGGCGTCGGTGTCGACCGGGCAGATGCCACCCAGGCGTTCGACCAGTGCGTCGGGCACGTCGACCCGCGCGCTGCCCAGTCGGTCGGACACGGCGGCGGCGCCGCCGGCCAGGGCGATGGGCGGGGTGGGGGCGGCGGGGCCCAGGTCGTCAGCCACCGTGGGTCACCTCGGGTGCGGAGAGGGGCAGGTCGGCGGCCTCGCGCTCGTGGTCGATCGAGGCCTGGAACTCGCGCACCTGGCGCTGCTGCTCGGCGTCGTCCCAGCCCAGTTCGGGGGCGAGGAGCGCGGCGACGGCGGGCGCCGCCTCGGCGGTGGCGTCCCGGGCCAGCAGGCGCGCCCTGGTCCTACGGGTCAGGACGTCGTCGAGGCTTCGGGCCATCTCGTGGCGAGCGGCGTGGACCGCCTCGGCCCGCAGGTAGGGGAGGCCGGGCACGAGCGGCTCACCGAGGGACGGGTCGTCGGCCACGAGGGCCCGCACGGCCTCGGCGTCGCCGCCGTAGCGCTCGGCGAGGTGGGTGTCGCGGGCCGCTTCATCCTCGAACCCCTTGGCCCCGTGGAGACGGAGCTTCTTGGTGAGGCTGCGCTTGGACACAGGGTGGTCCAGGGGGCCGAGCTGGGCGACGACCTCGTCGACGGTGTCGGCGGCCATCTCCCGATAGGTCGTGAGCTTGCCGCCGGTGATGGTGACCACCCCGGAGGCCGAGGGCGTGACCTTGTGGCGGCGGGAGAGGTCGGCCGTGCGGTTGGAGGTGGCGTCCTTCACGAGGGGGCGCAGGCCGGCCCACGTGCCCACGATGTCCGCGGTGGTGATGTGGCCCTCGACCGCGCCGTTCAGGGCGCCCAACAGGTAGTCGACGTCCTCGGCGGTGCACTGGGGGTCGTCGACGGGCCCGTCGTAGTCGGTGTCGGTGGTGCCGACGTAGGTGAGGTCGCCCCAGGGCACCACGAAGACCGAGCGCTTGTCCTTGGGGACCGGGATGACCGCGGCGATGTCGTTGCGGACGAGCGACCAGGGGACGGTGATGTGGATGCCCTTGGCCGGGCGGATGGAGTGCGGGTGGGTGCCCTCGTCGATCGCCCGCACGTCGTCGGACCACACGCCGGCGGCGTTGACCACGGCCTTGCAGGAGACGTGGAGGTCGATGTCGCTCTCGGCGGCGCGCACGGTGGCGCCGGTGATCCGGCCGTCGGCGCCCTTCTCGATGCCCACCAGGCCCACGCCGTTGGCCACCACGGCGCCGTGGTCGACCGCGGCCGTGCGGGCGAGGGTGAGGGTGAGGCGGGCGTCGTCGGCCTGGGCGTCGTAGTAGAGGTACGCACCGGCGAGCCGGCCGCGGGGGAGGGTGGGCATGTGGGCCACGGCCTCGTCCACCGAGAGGCGCTTGTGCAGCTTGCCGATGCGGGCGCCGCCGGTGAGGTCGTACATCCACATGGCCGAGCCCATGGCCCGGGCCAGCTTCTTGTTGATGAGCCCGTCCTTCGAGAAGATCGGGATGAGGAAGGGCAGGATCTTCACGAGGTGCGGTGCGTTGTGGCGCAGGATCTGGCGCTCTCGCAGCGCCTGGTACACGAGGCGGATGTCGCCCTGCTGGAGGTAGCGCAGGCCGCCGTGGACCAGCTTCGAGGACTTCGACGAGGTGCCGGAGGCGAAGTCGTCGCGCTCGACGAGTGCCGTGCGCAGGCCCCGGGACGCGGCGTCGAGCGCCACCCCCGCGCCGGTGACACCCGCACCCACGACGAGGACGTCGAACTCGGTGGACGCCAGCCGCTCCAGCGCCTCGGATCGGTCGAAGGGCACGGGTCCGCTCATACGCCGCCCATACTAGGGAGGCACCTTCCGCGACGACCGGATCGAGCCCTCTCCGCCCCCGACGGTCACCATCTGACTGCAGTAATCAACAGGAATTGTTGATTAGCAACTCGTGCAGTAAGGTGCGCAACCGTGAAGACGCCCGACGAGCTCACCGGCCTCTTCCGGGACCGTGGCCTCAAGGTCACCCCCCAGCGCCAGAGCATCTTCCGCGCCCTGCACGGGACCCGCGAGCACCCCACCGCCGAGTCCGTCTACGAGGAGGTGCGCCGGGACATGCCCACCATCTCGCTGCGCACCGTCTACCAGACCCTCAACGACCTCACCGCGATGGGCGAGCTGCACCAGATCACCCTCGGCTCGGGCTCCTCGCGCTTCGACCCGACCATCGCCCCGCACCACCACCTCGTGTGCGAGTCGTGCGGCCAGGTCAGCGACCTCCACCTCGACTTCCCCGAGGTCCGCGTCCCCGACGACGCCGGCTTCGTCGCCTCGAGCACCGAGATCGTCTTCCGCGGGCGCTGCGGCGCCTGCCACGACGGCGGCCCCACCACCGCCGCCGCCCGTTCCCAACAGCAGCACAACCACAAGGAGCATGCAGCCCATGGCTGACCTGAAAGGCACCCAGACCCACGAGAACCTGAAGGAGGCGTTCGCCGGCGAGAGCCAGGCCAACCGCCGCTACCTCTACTTCGCCCAGAAGGCGGACGTCGAGGGCTACCCCGACGTGGCCGCGCTGTTCCGCTCGGTCGCCGAGGGTGAGACCGGTCACGCGTTCGGCCACTTCGACTTCCTGGCTGAGGTCGGCGACCCCGTCACCGACGTCGCCGTCGGCTCCACCGAGGACAACCTCAAGTCCGCCATCGAGGGCGAGACCTACGAGTACACCGAGATGTACCCCGGCTTCGCCAAGACCGCCCGCGACGAGGGCTTCGAGGAGGTCGGTGAGTGGCTCGAGACCCTCGCCCGCGCCGAGAAGAGCCACGCCGGTCGCTTCACCCAGGGCCTCGAGTCCCTCTCCTGAGGGCTTCGCTCTGAGCACCACCCGCAGCTGACGATCCGTCCTGGCGGCCCCGCACCTCTGCGGACGGCCGCCGGGGCGGGCCGCTGCGGTCGCCTCCGCACCCCAACCCTCGCTCCACCCATTTCGCTACCCGCACCCGCCGCCCGACGGAGACCGACGCACCCGTGACCATCACCTACGACCCCCAGGACCCCGCGTACTGGGACGAGACCGACCTGCGCGGCGAGATGACCCGTGTCTTCGACCTGTGCCACGGCTGTCGGATGTGCTTCAAGCTCTGCCCGTCGTTCCCCTCGCTGTTCGAGATGGTCGACGAGTTCGACGACCAGGACGCCGCCCGGATGACCCCGGCGCAGCAGGACCGCGTGGTCGACGAGTGCTTCAACTGCAAGCTCTGCTACGTCATCTGCCCCTACATCCCCGGCCAGAGCGAGTGGGAGCTGGACTTCCCCCGGCTCATGCTGCGCGCCGAGCAGGTGCGCCACCGCAACCAGAAGCAGACGGTCAAGGCCAAGCTCACCACCCAGGCCCTCGGCCGCACCGACCTCGCGGGCAAGGCCAACACCGCCCTCGCCCCGCTGGCCAACAAGGCCATCGGCACCCCGGGCTCGGCCACCCGCAAGCTGATGGAGAAGACGGTGGGCATCGCCGCCGAGCGGCTCCTCCCGCCCTACACCCGCCAGCGCTTCAGCACCTGGTTCACCAAGCGCCGCGCCGCCGGCACCACCGTGGCGACCGCCCCCGGCGCCGAGGCCCGCACCGAGACGGCCGTGCTCTTCCCGACCTGCATCGTCGAGTACCAGGCCCCCGAGGTCGGTCACGACCTCGTCAAGGTGTGCGAGCGCAACGGGGTGAGCTGCGAGCTCCCCGAGGGCGAGGTGTGCTGCGGGGCGCCGTGGCTCCACGCCGGGGACGTCGACCGCTTCGTCGAGCAGGGCCGCAAGAACGTGGGCGTGCTGGCGAAGGCACTGCGCGACGGGGGCCCCGACGCCACCGTGGTCGTCCCGCAGCCCACGTGCAGCTACGTCCTGAAGAAGGACTACGTCGACTACATCGGAGGGCCCGACGCCGAGCTGGTGGCGGCTCGCACCCAGGACGCGGCCGAGTACCTCATGGGCCTGCACAAGGACGAGGAAACCCCGCCGCTCGACACCGAGTTCGCCGGCGAGGTCCCCGAGGCCATCACCTACCACGCGCCCTGTCACCTCCGGGCGCAGAACATCGGCCTCAAGAGCCGTGACCTGCTGAAGCTCACCGGCACGAAGGTCGCCGTGGTCAGCGAGTGCTCCGGCATCGACGGCACCTGGGGCTACCGCCAGGAGAACTTCGAGGCATCGCGCCAGGTCGCCAAGAAGATGGTCACCGCCATCGACAGGGCCGACAACGACGCCGTCGCCGGCGACTGCCACCTGGCCAACGGCGCCATCGTGCAGGAGACCGGCAAGCGCCCGAGCCACCCCGTCCAGTTCCTGGCCCGGGCCTACGCCATTCCCGAGGAGGGCTCCCCGTGACCGCGCTGACCCTGGACGACATCGCCGATCTGCGCGAGTACGAGCGCGAGCGCGAGGCGTTCCGCTCCCACGTCATCGCGTTGAAGAAGCGCCGGCGGGTCGCCGTGGGCCCGTTCGTGACCCTGGTCTTCGAGAACCGCGACACCATCCGCTTCCAGATCCAGGAGATGGCGCGCGTCGAGAAGCTCATCAGCGACGAGGCCATCGAGGCCGAGCTGGCGGCCTACAACCCGCTCCTCCCCGACGACGGGCACCTGTCGGCCACGCTGTTCATCGAGCTCACCTCCAAGGAGGACCTCATGGCCTGGTTGCCCAAGCTGGTGGGCATCGAGCGGGCCGTCGAGCTCCGCCTCGGCGACGGGCCCGACGCCGAGCGGCTGGCGTGCATCCCCGAGGCGGCCCACGAGGCGCAGCTCACCCGTGAGGAGATCACCGCGTCGGTCCACTACGTCCGCTTCGCCCTCGACGCCGGCCAGGCCGAGCGGTTCCGGGCCGGTCCCGTCACGCTCGCGTCGGTCCATCCCGAGTATCGCCACGAGGTCGTCCTCGGCGACGAGACGCGGGCATCGCTGGCCGAGGACCTCGCCACCGCCTGAGCGTCGATCCCCGGCGAATCGGACACGTGTCCGATCGCGTTCACATCTCGGACACCGTCGGTTTGCGGACGCGCGCGCACCGGTGCCAATCTCCCGCCATGAACCACGCGTGGCACAACCAGGGCGCGTGCCGGGGGCTCGATCCAGAGATCTTCTACCCGGCCACGGACGAAGAGGCCGATCGGGCCAAGGCCGTGTGCGGCGCGTGTTCGGTGCAGGAGTCGTGCCTCGAGCACGCACTGGGCTCGCGCGAGCGTGACGGCGTGTGGGGCGGCGCCACTGAGAAGGAGCGTCGCCGCATCATCCGTCAGCGCCGCCGGGCCTCTTAAGGCACCCGCCGCGTCGCCACCCACGCCGTAGGCTCCCCGTCGTGAACTGGACAGCGGTCCTCGGCGCGCTCACCGAGGGAGAGGATCTCGACACCGGCGTCGCCCACGACGCCATGGCCACGATCCTCGCCGGTGAGGCCACCTCGGCGCAGATCGCCGCCTTCGCGATCGCGCTGCGCATGAAGGGCGAGACGGTCGACGAGCTCACCGGACTGTTGCGGGCCATGGTCGAGGCGGCGGATCCCGTCGTCCTCGACCCTTCGGTCGACGCCATCGACACCTGCGGCACCGGTGGTGACCGCAGCGGGACCATCAACATCTCCAGCATCGCCGCCTTCGTGGTCGCCGGCGCCGGGGTGGCGGTGTGCAAGCACGGCAACCGGGCGGCGTCGTCGCAGTGCGGCTCCGCCGACGTCTACGAGGCCCTCGGGGTGCCCATCGACCTCTACCCGGACGCCGTGGCGCGTGCGGTCACTGAGATCGGCATGGGGTTCTGCTTCGCCCAGCGGTTCCACGCCGCCCTGCGCCACGCCGGCCCCACCCGCAAGGAGCTGGGGGTGCGCACCGCGTTCAACTTCCTCGGGCCCATGGCCAACCCCGCCCGGGTGCGCCGCCAGGTGGTGGGCGTGTCCGACCCGCGCATGGGCGAGCGCATGCTCCGTGTCCTCGTGGCCAACGGGTCGGTCCGACCGCTCGTGGTCTATGGCCACGACGGCCTGGACGAGCTCACCACGACCACCACGTCGACGCTCCTCGAGTGGGTCGACGGCGAGGTGCGCACCCACGAGATCGACGCAACGGCCTTCGGTCTGGCCCGGGCCGAGCCCGAGGCGCTCCTCGGCGGCGACGCCACCGTCAACGCCGCGGCCGCCCGTCGGGTACTCGACGGCGAGGCCGGAGCGCACCGCGACATCGTGGTGCTCAACGCCGGCGCCGGCCTGCTGGCGGGTGGGCGGGTGGACGACCTGGCGGCTGGGGTCCAGCTGGCCCAGGCATCCCTCGACGACGGTCGCGCCGCCGGCGTGCTCGAGCGCCTGCGCTCGTTCTCCTGAGGCTCGCTCTCCGACGCAGCTGACCGGCCCTGCGGGCGGACGGCCTCCGCGGACGCCGTCGTGCGCCGGGTGCGCCTTCGCTCGCTGGTGGGGCCTCGGCGCTAGCCGAGGCCGACGGGGGGAGGGGGCGGCAGGAGCGTGGCCGGGGGAGCCGGTGCGGCCTGCGGGGGAAGGGCGCCGGCGGCGGGGGCCGCCAGGTCGGGTCGACCCTGCGCGAGTCGCTCGACGGCCTCGACCTCGGCCTGGGCGGCCCGGAGGGCTTCGAGCTGGTCGGCCACGTCGCGCAGGCCGTCGGCGGCCTGGGGGAGCGCGGCGGGCCCGGCCCGACGGGCGGTGTGGGCGATCTGGTGGGCGAGGCGCTCGATCTCGGTGACCTGCGCCTGCAGGGGCTGGAGCGAACGCCGCCGGTGGGGCCGGGGGGTGGTGCTGGCCGCGACGAGGAGCTCGTCGGTGAGCACCGCCTCGCGCTCGAGGGTGAGGGCGAGGTCGGGGAGCTGCGGGTGGGCCTCGCCCACGGCGGGGGCGTAGGCGACCCGGGCGGAGGTGAGGGCGTTGCGCAGGCGGCGGTGCATGCGGGCGGCCGAGCGCGGCGACACGAGCCAGGTGACCGGTGCCGGGGTCTTCGTCGAGGCGGACACCCGGTTGCGGCGCCGCAGGCTCCAGAGCAGCGCGGCGATCGAGCCGGCGACCAGGGCCACGAAGCCCAGGTAGAAGACCGTGATGATCACGAGGATCCGCAGCACGCCCTCAGGATACGGGTCGACCCGGGCGTCGCGGGTGCGCCGGGCGGGGGCGGTCAGCCACGCGGTGTCAGGTGCGAGGGATCACGTGCGGGGATCAGGTGCGGGCGGGCTCGTAGGTCGCCAGCTTCGGGAGGCTCGACGTGAGGCCGCGTTCGGAGTGCACGAGACGTAGGCGGGCGGCCTTGGCGTCGAGCCAGCGCGCCACGCACAGCAGCTCGTCGGCGTGCTCGCGGGGGAGGGGCTCGCCGAGCGCCAGCCCGGGCCCCGGCGAGACGAGGGCGCCGCTGCCGTCGCCGGGAGCGGTCGGCTCGGGCGCCGGGAACGGAAGGGCGAGCACGGCATCGCCGCTCGGGTCCGGTGCGTCGGCCCACGAGCGCACGAGGCGCCCGCCGGCGAGCTCGAGGCCGCCCACGCCGGGCAGCTCCACGCGCACGTTTCCCGAGCGTCGCAGCGTGTCCAGGCGGCGCTGCCGGGCGAGGGCCTTGGCCAGGGCCGCGGCCCGGTCGCGCACGTCGGCGGCCTCCTCGTAGCGCTCGGCCAGGGCGAGTGCGGCCATCTTGTCGGCGAGGGGCTCGAGCAGGGCCGCGGGGTCGTGCACGAGCGCGTGGACGAGGCGGTCGACGATGGCGCCGTACTCGGCCTCGGAGGTGGCCCCCGAGCACGGGCAGGTGCTGACCCCGAGCTGGGCGGCGGTGCAGGGGGCCTCGCGCACGGGCGTCCGGTCGAGGCGGAGCGAGCCGCCGATGCGGGTCGAGCAACGACGCACGGGCACCACGGACTCGATGGCCTCGACCACGAGCCGGGCGTAGCGGGTGGACGAGAGCGGGCCGAGGTAGAGCCCACCGTCCGCCGGGGTGCTCCGCACCACCGAGAGGCGGGGGAAGCGCTCGTTGCAGGTGAGCTTGACGTACGTGTACGACCGCCAACGCGTCCCCTGGCGGTTGAACCGGGGGAGCAGCTCCTGGATGAGGCGGACCTCGAGGATCTCGGCCTCGAGCGGACCGGGGCAGACGATGTGGTCGATGTGCTCGGTCTCGCGCAGCAGCTGGGCCACCTTCCGCCGCCGCTCGCCGGAGAAGTACGAGCGGACCCGTGTGCGCAGGTTGGTGGCCTTGCCGACGTACAGGGGCTGGCCCCGGCGGTCCTTGAACACGTAGACCCCCGCGGTGCGGGGGAGTCGGTTGGTGAGGGCGAGCTTCCCCACCTGCGGGTGGGCGGCCAGCTTGGGGAGCGCGAGCAGGTCGTCGAGGCCGGACACCCCGAGACGCCCCGCCCGCTCGAGCAGGACGTGCAGCAGGTCGCCCGTGGCGAGGGCGTCGTCGAGGGCGCGGTGCGAGGGCTGGTGGGGGAGGCGCAGGCGGTCGGCGAGGGTCCCGAGCTTGTGGTTGGGGACCTCGTCGGACAGGAGCCGGCGGGCGAGGCGACAGGTGTCCACGACCGCGTTCGCCAGCGGCGGGCGTCGCCCCCGGTCGGTGGCCGCCCGCAGGAAGCGCAGGTCGTACGAGACGTTGTGGCCGACGATGACGGCGTCGCCGATGAACTCGAGCAGCGTGGGCAGCACCGACTCGATGCGGGGTGCGGGCAGCACCATGGCCTGGGTGATGCCGGTGAGCATCGTGATGGTCGGCGGGATGGCGGCGCCGGGGTTGACCAACGTCTGGAAGGTGCCGAGGCACTCGCCGCCCCGCAGCTTCACGGCGCCGATCTCGGTGATGCCCACGTCCTCGGCGAGGCCGCCGGTGGTCTCGAGGTCGATCACGCAGAACGTGACGTCGATGAGCGGCGTCCCCAGGTCATCGAACGTACGTTGCATCGACACAGTGAAGCGAACGGATGTTCGTTGCGCAAGTGGCCCTATGCTCGACGCCGTGGCCGACGACGACGTCCTCCCGCAGCGCTACCGCTGCGACTCCTGCGGCAACCTCACGCGGTTCGACGTCACCAGCACCCGGCGAACGAAGGCCTTCCACCACTACACGGTGGGGGGCGAGCTCGACATCGAGGAGGAGCAGGTCCTCGACGAGGTGATCGAGGACGTGGCCTGCCGCTGGTGCGGGACCAGCGCCTCGGTGCGCCCCGTCAGCGACTGAGGCGCTCGCGCAGCTGCACGTAGACCTCGGTGCCGGTGAGGGCCTCGAGCTCGTCGGCCAGGGTCTCGACCACCGGGCGGTCGCCGGCGAAGGCCTCGGGGGCCTCGTGCGCCTCGGTGCAGCACCACGCCATGGTGTCGCCCTCGTCGCCCCAGTCCGAGCGCGTCCACCGTCGCACCGTCGCCACCTCCGTGCCGTCGGGTGCGTCCGCCCAGTCGATGCGCAGCGGGAGCTGCCAGCACACCGACGGCTTCCACTCGGTGACGGGCTCGCCTTCGGCCACCGCGGCGAGGTGCAGGGCGCAGCCGGCGCCGCCGGCGAAGCCCGGCCGGTTGAGGAAGATGCAGGCGCCGTCGACCACCCGGGTGTGGTTGCGCTCGTCGTCGCGGTAGATGCCGCCCTCGGCGGCCTCGCGGTGGTGCTGGAAGAGCTCGTCCGGGAGCATCGTGGCCAGCGCCCCGATGGTGCGGGCCTCGTCGCCGTCATCCAGGCCAGCACCCACCGAGCAGCACCCCTGGCCCAGTGCCTCGGCGGGCTCGTCGAGGATGCCCTGGCACCCGTTTCCCCAGAGGCAGGTCCAGCGGGAGGTGAGGAACGCCCGCTCGAAGCGCCACGTCACCTCACCGTCGGCCACGTCCACGAGCTCGTCGGGGTCACGGGTCGACATGGCCCCATGATGGCCCCGGCGAGCACGAGTCCATCATGAGTGTCATACCCCCTGGGGAAGATGGGGCCATGGAGGACAACACGGTGCGAATCGATTGCGACGACTGCGTGATGCAGCACACGTCCACGTGTGACGACTGCATCGTCACCTTCCTCATCAACCGCGAGCCCGACGACGCGGTGGTGATCGACGTGGCCGAGGTGCGGGCGGTGCGCCTGCTCCAGGACGCCGGCATGGTGCCGGAGTTGCGCCACGTCCCTCGCACGGGCTGATCTGATCGGGTGATCGACGCGCTCGCGGCGGTGGGCCGGGCGGCGGGCCTGGATGCCGTCGGCGTGGCCCCGGCCACCCCGTTCGAGCGGACGCGGCGCGACCTCGACGAGCGCAAGGCCCAGGGGTTGGCCGCCGGCATGCAGTTCACCTACCGCCGGCCCGAACGATCGACCGACCCCGGCCAGGCCCTCCCCGGGGCCCGGGCGCTGGTGGTCGGAGCGCGGTCCTACGCCCACGAGTCGGCCGAGGGGCCCCAGGACGTGCCCGCCGCCCGTCCATCCGGCCGGGTGGCCCGGTACGCCCGCCACGACCACTACGCCACCCTCCGGGCGGGACTCGATGCGATGGCCGCCCACCTCCAGGATCAGGGGTGGCGCACACGGGTGCTCGTCGACGACAACGCCCTGGTCGACCGCGAAGCGGCGGTGCGGGCCGGGCTCGGGTGGTACGGCAAGAACGCCAACGTGCTGCTGCCCGGCCGGGGCAGTTGGTTCGTGCTCGGCTCGGTGGTCACCGACGCCGCACTGACGCCCGCCGTCAAGCCGGTGCCCGACGGGTGCGGCACCTGCACGCGGTGCCTCGACGGGTGTCCCACCGGGGCCATCGTCGCTCCCGGGGTGATCGACGCGCGACGTTGCCTGGCGTGGCTGGTGCAGGCGCCCGGCCCCTTCCCGGTCGAGCACCGGGTGGCGCTCGGCAACCGCATCTACGGGTGTGACGACTGCCAGGAGGTGTGCCCGCCCAACCGCCGCACCGATCGGCGCGAGTCCGCCGAGGTCGACCCCGACGGCACGGCCTCGGTCGATCTCGTCGCCCTGCTCGACGCCGACGACGCCACCCTGCTCGCCCGACACGGACGTTGGTACATCGCCGACCGGGACCCCCGCCACCTCCGCCGCAACGCCCTGCTCGCCCTGGGCAACACCGCGGACCCCGGCGACGCCGAGGTCCGGCGCGTCGTCGACCGGGCCCGGGCCGGCGACGACGCGCTGCTCCGCGAGCACGCCACCTGGGCCGCCGAGCGGCTGGCGGCCCGCGCCGGCCGTCACGCCGTGCGGGTCGAGGTGGGCCGGTGAGGCACCACCTCCTGGTCACCAACGACTTCCCGCCCAAGGTGGGTGGCATCCAGTCGTACCTGTGGGAGCTGTGGCGCCGGCTCCCGCCCGAGTCCACCACCGTGCTCACCACGCCCTACGACGGCGCCACCGAGTGGGACGCGGCCCAGGCCTACCGGGTCGAGCGCACCCGTGAACCGGTGCTGTTGCCCAACCCGCTGCTGGTGCGCCACATCGACCGGCTCGCCGCCGAGGTCGACGCCGATCTCGTCCTGCTCGATCCCGCGCTGCCCGTGGGCCTCGTCGGCCCCCACCTCGAGCGGCCCTACGGCGTCATCCTCCACGGCGCCGAGGTCACCATCCCGGGGCGGCTCCCGGGCACCAACCTCGCCCTGCGCCGCGTGCTGCGCGGCGCTGAGGTGGTGATCGCCGCCGGTGGCTACCCGGCCGCCGAGGGCGAGCGGGCCGCCGGCCGGTCGTTGCCCACCACGATCGTGCCGCCCGGGGTCGACGTCGAGCGGTTCCGTCCCCTCGACGACGAGCAGCGCCTCGCCGCCCGCCGTCGACTCGACCTCCCCGAGGACGCCCGTCTCGTGGTCAGCCTCAGTCGCCTCGTCCCCCGGAAGGGGATGGACGTGCTCATCCGCAGCGCGGCGCGGCTGGCGGAAGGTCGGCCCGACCTCCTGGTGGCCATCGCCGGCAGCGGCCGGGACCGCGCCCGGCTCGATCGCCTCGTGGCGGACACGGGCGCCCCCGTGCGGCTGCTCGGGCGGGTGCCCGACGACGACCTGCCCGACCTCTACGGTTGCGCCGACGTGTTCGCCATGCTCTGCCGCAGCCGCTGGGCCGGCCTCGAGCAGGAGGGCTTCGGCATCGTGTTCCTCGAGGCGGCGGCGGCGGGCGTCGCCCAGGTGGCAGGGGAGAGCGGAGGTTCGGCCGAGGCCGTGGTAGACGGGGACACCGGCCTCGTCGTCGGGGACCCCCACGACGTGGACGAGGTCACCGCGGCCCTCGCCGCCCTCCTCGACGACCCCGAGCGTCGCCGCCGCATGGGCGAGGCCGCCCGGGCGCGGGCCGAGGCCGAGTTCGCCTACGAGGTGCTGGTCGAGCGCCTCGCCGGAGCCCTCCCGTGAGCGACGTGGCACCGGGCGCGAGCGGGGATGAACCCGTCGAGGACGCCCCCACCCCGGGGTCCCGCATCGTCCTCGTCAGCCGGGTGGGCACCGCCGCGTTCGTCGCCACCGCGATCGCCGCGGTGATCGATGGCGACGTCTTCGGCCTCGTCGCCGTCGCGGTCGCGCTGGTCCTGTTCCTCATCGGCTGCGTGGTCTTCCTGTGGGCCTTCGGGATCGCGGTGGGCCGGAGCCGCACCGACGCCATCGGCATCGGCGGCCTCTACTTCCTCCAGGGCAGCGCGCCGCGGGCCGTGCAGGTGGCCTTGCTCGTGCCCTTCGGGGTCCAGGTCGCCGTGGCCCTGGTGACGGCCGGGCTGCGCCCGTTCACCAGCCTGGCCTTCGGTGTGCTCGTGCCGATGTTCGGCCTCGCCCAGGCCGGGCTCTGGGGCGCCCGCTACGGCCACTTCGGCCCGCGCTTCGACGACGAGAAGCCGGGCGGCACGGCGCCCTCCAAGTAGGATCCGTGTCGATGCCGGACCAGGCCACCGAGCGCACCACCATCGACGCGTCGCCCGAGCGCGTCCTCGAGGCGACCCTCGCCTTCGAGGACTACCCGAGCTGGGCCCACGACATCAAAGAGACCGAGGTCCTCGAGCGAGATGGCGAGGGCCGCGGCACCAAGGTGCGCTACCGCGCCGCGGCCATGGGGCGCAGCACCACGTACGTGCTGGGCTACGACTACAGCGCGTTGCCCCACACGCTCTCCTGGCAGCTCCTCGAGAGCGACATCACCCGCCAGCTCGACGGCTCGTACGAGTTCGCCCCCGTCGACGGGGACGCCGGGCGCACCGACGTCACGTACCACCTCACCGTGGAGCTCGTGGTCCCGCTCCCCAGCTTCGTGAAGCGCCGTGCCGAGACGCGCATCGTGCACACCGCGCTCCGCGAGCTCAAGGCCTGGGTCGAGCGCGACGCCGCCGCCTGAGCCCGACGTGCGCATCCTCCTCTTCACGGGGAAGGGCGGCGTCGGCAAGACCACCGTGGCGGCCGCCACCGCGCTGCGCTGCGCCGACGCGGGCCGGCGCACGCTCGTGCTGTCGACCGACCCGGCCCACTCGCTCGCCGACGCACTCGACGTGCCCCTGGGTAGCGAGCCCTCCACGGTCACCGAGCGCCTGTCCGGTCAGCAGCTCGACGCCCAGGAGCGGATGCAGGAGTCCTGGTCCGAGATCCAGGCCTACCTCACCGAGGTGCTCGACTGGGCCGGCGTGGCCGGCATCGAGGCCGAGGAGCTGGCGGTGTTGCCCGGCCTGGACGAGATCTTCGCGCTCGCCGACATCAAGGCGTTCGCCGCCTCGGGTGACTGGGACACGATCGTCGTCGACTGCGCACCGACGGCCGAGACCATCCGGCTGCTCTCGCTGCCCGAGATCCTCGCCTGGTACATGGACCGGGTCTTCCCCGCGAGTCGCCGCCTGAACCGGGTGCTCTCGCCCGTCCTGTCCCGCGTCACCAACCTGCCGGTCGCGGGCGACGAGGTGTTCGGCGCCGCCCACCGCTTCTACGACCGGCTCGACGGCGTCCGGGACCTGCTCACCGACCCCCACGTCACCAGTGCCCGCCTGGTGGTGAACCCCGAGCGCATGGTCATCGCCGAGGCCCGTCGGACCCACACCTACCTCTCGCTCTTCGGCTACCGGGTCGACGCGGTCGTGGCCAACCGTGTGCTGCCGGCGGGGATCGACGACCCCTGGTTCGCCCGGTGGCAGGCCCTCCACACCGAACACCTGGCCACCATCGAGGAGGGGTTCGCTCCGCTGCCCGTGCTGCGGGCCCACCTCGCCCCCGACGAGCTCGTAGGTCTCGACGCCCTCGCGGCCTTCGCCCAGGAGGTCTACGGGGACCTCGAGCCGGACGCGCTCCTCCACGAGGGCAACCCGCTGCGCATCGACCGGGACGAAGACGGCGAGGGATGGCGCCTCACGCTCGAGCTGCCCTTCGCCGAGCGCGGGGACGTCGACGTGGCGCGGCGGGGCGACGAGCTGATCATCACGGCCGGCCCCTATCGACGCGCCCTGATCCTGCCCGACTCCCTCCGACGCCACACGGTCACGGGCGCCTCCCTGCGGGAGGGCACACTGGAGGTCACCTTCGCCGGCGACCAGACCGCCACGAAAGCCCAACAGGAGGTGCGCGGGACGTGAACGACGAACGGGCCGACGAGGGCCTCGAGCACCTCCAGACGGCGGCCGAGGAGCTCATCGCCGCGGCGCGGGCCTTCCTCGACGTGGCCGAGGAGGTCGTGACCGACCCGAAGACGGCGGATTCGCTGCTCGGCCTCCTCGACTCCGTCACCACCATGGCCACGCGCGGTCGGTCGGGCCGGGCGTCGGGAGCCGGGCGCAGCGACGAGGGCGACGATCCGGTGGAGCACATCCCCGTCTCGTGAGCGGCCCGCAGGCCCCGGATCCTTGAGGAACCCGGGTCGGCGACCGATGAGGGCAGCAATGAGGTTGCTGCGCCTGCACGACCACGCTCCCGACGGAGCCCACATCGAGCTCCACCCGCGGCTGTCGATCGTCAGCGGTCTGACCCCGGCCGCCAAGGAGCGGCTCCTGGCCGCCTTGGCGGCGCTGCCCGTCGGTGGCGCCGGTGGCGCCCTCGACGGGATCTCGGGTGAGGTCGAGGTGAACGGCATCATCCTCGACCTCGACGCCGAGTCCCTGGCACTGCTCGACCTCGATCCCCGGCTCGAGATGGTGGTCCGGGCGCACGACCTCGCCACCTGTGGGGTCGACGCCGACGATCGCTCGGGGGCTGCGGACGTCCCCGGCGTGCCGGCCACCCCCGAGCTGCTCGATGCCGCCCGCCGCGCCGCCCGTGACTCGGCCGCCACCCACGATCTCCTGCGCCAGTCGATCGAGGCCCTCGAAGAAGAGCACCGGCGAGCGCTGGCCCGCCGGTCGGCCCTCGCCCTCGCCGTCGCCGACGCCGGCGGCCACCCCGACCCGGTCCCGGCCGACGAGGGCACCGACCACGCCGACCACGTCGACCACCTCGACCACGTCGACCACGATGATGCTGAGGTCGCCCCGGTGGCGGAGCACACCGTCATGCGGGCGAGCACGGCGGTGCTCGACAGTCCCGGGCCGACGCCGGAGGCCGTCGCCGCACTCGCCGCCGCGGCCGCACGGGTGGACCGACTCCGCACCCGGCGGGACGACCTCCTGGTCGCGCTCGAGCCCCTCGACGACATCGACACCACCGCGGTCCGCGCCGCGCTCGCCGAGGTGCCCAGCGGGGACGCCCCCGGCGAGGTGCCGGACCCGGTCGCCCGCGCCGCGGCCGACGAGCTCGACGCCGCCATCGGCGCGCTCGAGGCGTACGACGCCCAGCTCGAGGCGAACGGGCACGGCCCGCTGGCCGCCTACCGACGGCTCGACGAGGCCCAACGGCGCTTCCTCGCGGCCGAGGCGGCCGTGCGGCCCCCGGTGATCGACCCGGCCGACGCCGAGGCACTCGAAGCGGCCCATGACGATCTCCTCGAGGCGGAGCTCCGCATCACCGCGGCGCGGATGCCGGGCAAGAAGCTCAAGGAGCGACTCGACGAGGCCGCCGCGGTCGAAGCCGAGATCCTGGCCCGGGTGGGCTTCGCCACCTACACGGCGTTCGTCATGTCGACGACGGCCCCCGTCGTGAGCCCGGAGCTGCGGGCGGCCCACGCGCAGGCGCAGGCGGACTGGGAGCAGGCCGACGCCGCGTTCGCCCAGTCCGTGGCCGCCGTCGAGCAGGACCCGCAGCGCCTGCCGCTGGCGGCGGCGGTCGATGCCGCCCAGAGCCGCGGTCAGGCGCTCGTCGAGGTGTTCGACGAGCGGGACCTCCTCGCTGCGCTGCGAGCCAAGACCATGGTCGACCAGGCGCACGAGGCCCGGGTGGCGGCGGCCGCCGCCCAGGTGCGGGCCGCCCTCGAGTCGGTCGGGGTCGACTTCGGGGACCTGGAGCTGAGTGCCGAGGACATCGTCGACGTGGCCACGGTGTGGCTGGCCGACATGGCGGAGGCCACCCGCCGACGGGGTGAGCTCGAGGAGTCGCTGCACTCCCTCGAGGACGAGATCGCCGGTGCCGAACTGGACCTGTCCCAGCTGGAGACATCGGCGCCGAACCGGGCGGGCGACGAGGAGGTGGAGGAGCGGGAGCCGCTCACGCCCCCGGTGCTCGACGAACAGGACGAACAGGATGAACAGGAAGCCGACGAGGGCCCCGACGAGCGCCCTGACCTGAGCGATACCTCCGGCGACGACGGTGCGGGCGAGCGCGAGGGCGGGGATGAGGTCGGCGACCTCGCCCGGCTCGACCTCGAGCTGGGGCTCGCCGAGCTCGACGCCGAGGTGCGCGACCTCGCCGAGCAGGTGGACGCGCAGCGCTCCCTGCTGGCCGCCGCGGCCAGCGCCCTGGAGGGGGCACGGGCGCACCTCGCCGCGTTGGAAGGTGGCGCGGGCGGCGAGGACACCGGCTTCGCCGTGGCGACCACCTTCGCCTCCGTCGACGGCCACGGCGCCGAGGTGGCCGACCTCGGCCAGGTCGAGTGGTACCTCCTGTCCCGCCTCGCCGCCCAACGCTCGGTCTCCTACGCCGGGTCCGTGCCGCTCGTGCTCGACGATCCGTTCGGCCGTGTGGCCGACGACGACGTCGAGTACCTGCTCGAGCGGCTGGTGCGCATGAGCGACGCGGTGCAGCTGATCTTCGTGGGGGACGATCCCCGGGTGCTGCGGTGGAGCAGCGCGGCCGACGACGAGGTCTCGTCTCTGACGCACGCCTGACCCGGCTCGGCCGCGTCCGGGGATGACTACCATCGGCCGCAATGGCCAACATCAACGAAGACACCGTCCGTGAGCTCGCGGGGGTCTCGGGTGGTGGGGCACCGGTCGTCACCTGCTACCTGGACGTCGACGGTCGCCGCTACCCGCGCCGGCAGGACTACGAGGCACAGCTCGAGCACCTGGTGCGACGGGCCAAGGGGCGGGCCAACGGCACCGCGTCGGTCGCCGGCGACCTGGCCCGTATCGAGGACTACGTGCGCGGCGGCTTCGACCGGGCCGACACGCGTGGGCTCGCGCTGTTCAGCTGCGCGTCGAGCTCGTTCTGGAAGGCGATCCCGCTCGCGGTGCCGGTGCGCAACCAGGTGGTGATCAACCAGTCGCCGGCGGTGGGTCAGCTGGAGCTGTTGCTCCACACCTACGAGCGCATCGCCGTGCTGCTCGTCGACCGCCAGCAGGCGAGGCTGTTCGTCTTCGAGCTCGGTGTGCTGGTGGACCGCTCCGAGCTGCTCGACGAGCTGCCCCGCGACTACGACACCCGGGGAGAACGCGAGCGGGGCGACACCCAGCACCACGTCGATGATCTCGTCGACCAGCACCTGCGCAGGGCCGCCGCCGCGGCGTTCGCCGCGTTCCAGACCCAGGAGTACACCCACCTGCTCGTTGGCGCGCCGAGCGAGCTGGCCACCGCCGTCGAGGCCAACCTCCACCCGTACCTCCGTGAGCGCCTGGGCGGGCGACTGGCGGTTCCGGTGGGCGCCGCCGAGCCCACCGTGCGGGCGGCGGTGCTCGAGGCCGAGGACCGCCTGGTGCGCGAGCGCGAGTCCGCCGTGGTCGAACGCCTCCGCGAGGCCCTCGGCGTCGGACGGCGGGCGGTGGCCGGCCTGGACGGCGTGCTGAAGGCGCTCGTCGAGCGCCGGGTCGAGCTGCTCGTGATCTCGGAGGGCTACGCCGAGGCGGGTTGGCGGTGCCCCGAGTGCTCCTACCTGGCGGCCGTCGGTCGCACCTGCCCGTTGTGCTCCGCCGACATGGTCGAGGTGCCCGACGTGGTCGAGGACGCGCTCGAGGAGGCGCTCCTCCAGTCGTGTCGGATCGAGATCTGCGTCGGCAACGCCGACCTCGACGTGCTCGGCCGGGTCGGCGCCCTCCTGCGCTACTGACGTGCGCCGCGCCGTCGGGGTCGACATCGGCGGCACCAAGGTTCTCGGTGTGGTGCTCGACACCGACGCGCCCGAGAAGGGCCCGCTGGCCGAGGCCCGACGCCCGACGCCGCGCGGCGCCGGCGCGCTGGTCGCCACCATCGTCGGCGTCGTCGCCGACCTGTTCGAGCAGGTCGGGGCCGACGAGGTCGCCGTGGTGGGGGTGGGGCTGCCCGGCCTCATCGACCGCGACGGTGTGCTGCGCTTCGGGCCCAACCTCCCGGGCATCGTCGACCTGGACGTCGAGCACGCCCTCGCGGAGGTGCTCGACCTCCCCGTCGTGGTCGACAACGACGCCAACTGCGCCGCGTGGGCCGAGCGGTGCCTCGGCGCCGCCGGGGGATGCGACCACGCCCTGCTCGTCACCTTGGGGACCGGCATCGGGGCCGGGTTGATCGCCGACGGGCGGCCCTTCAACGGCGCCCACGGCATGGCCGGCGAGCCGGGCCACATGATCGTGGATCCCGGCGGGCCGCGATGCCCGTGTGGGCGGCGGGGGTGCTGGGAGCGCTACGCCTCCGGCAGCGGCCTGGGCTTCCTGGCCCGTGAGGCGGCGCTCGCGGGGCGGGCGGACCAGGTCCTGGCCCGGGCCGGCGGCGACGCCGAGGCCGTGCGGGGGGAACACGTCACCGCCGCGGCGCGCGAGAGCGACCCGGAGGCGGCGGCGGTCATGGACGCCTTCGGCTGGTGGATCGCCGTGGGCGTCGCCAACCTGGTGAACATCCTGGATCCCGAGGTCGTGGTGCTCGGTGGTGGCCTGGTCACCGAGGCGGACCTGTTCCTCCCGGCCGCGCGGACCGCCTTCGCCGAACTGGTGCTCGCGGGTGCCCACCGGCCCGAGGTCCCGATCGTGGCGGCCCGCACCGGGGAGCGGGCGGGTGCCCTCGGCGCCGCCCTGCTCGCGGTGGAAAGGGGCTGGGGGCCCGGGGAGGCCACCCGGTAGCCTCGCCCCGATGGAGTTCCGCCGCATCACCTCGCTGCCCCCGTACGTCTTCACCATCATCGACGGGCTGAAGATCGAGGCCCGCCGGGCCGGAGAGGACGTGGTCGACCTCGGTTTCGGCAACCCCGATCTGCCGTCGCCCGACGTGGCCGTCGAGAAGCTGGCCGAGGCCGCCCGCAACCCGCGGAACCACAAGTACTCGTCGAGCCGGGGCATCCCGAAGCTCCGCGAGGCGGTGAGCGCGCTCTACCAGCGGCGCTTCGGCGTGGAGCTCGATCCCGACCTCGAGGTCATCAACACCATCGGCGCCAAGGAGGGTTTCTCCCACCTCATGTGGGTGCTCCTCCAGCCGGGCGATGCCGCCCTCGTGCCCTCGCCCTCGTACCCGATCCACATCTGGGGCCCGCTGTTCGCCGGTGCCGACGTGCGTGAGATGAAGTTCGGCCCGGACACCGACTTCTTCGAGACCATGCAGGAGGCGTGGGAGTACTCGTGGCCCAAGCCGCGGGCCATCGTCCTGTCGTTCCCGCACAACCCCACCACCGCCTGCGTCGACCTCGCCTTCATGCAGCGGGTGGTCGACTTCGCCCGAGAGCGCGAGGTCATCCTCGTGCACGACTTCGCCTACGCGGAGCTGGGCTTCGACGGCTACCGACCGCCGTCGATCCTCGAGGCCGAGGGCGCGAAGGACGTCGCCGTCGAGCTGTACTCGATGACCAAGTCGTTCTCCATGGCGGGCTGGCGGTCCGCGTTCCTGGTCGGCAACCGGGACGTGGTGCAGGCGCTGGCCAAGCTGAAGTCCTACCTCGACTACGGGACCTTCCAGCCCATCCAGATCGCCACCACGGTCACCCTCAACGAGGTGCCGGACTTCCCCAAGGAGGTCCTGGAGATCTACCAGAGCCGCCGTGACACGCTCTGCGACGGCCTCGACCGGATCGGCTGGTCGTTCGAGAAGCCCATGGGCACCATGTTCGCCTGGGCGCCCATCCCCGAGCCGTACAAAGAGATGGGCTCGATCGAGTTCGCGTCGTTCCTCGTCAAGGAGGCCAACGTCGCCGTGTCGCCCGGCATCGGCTTCGGTCCCGGCGGGGAGGGCTTCGTGCGGTTCGCCCTCATCGAGAACGACCAGCGCATCGCCCAGGCGGTGCGGTCGCTGCGCAAGGCCCTCGTCAAGCTCTGATTCGAGTGCCGCGGCCGAGGCGCACGCCGTCTCCCGCAGATTTCCCGTGCCGCACCGCGCCGGCGCGCGCCTAGCGTCGACGCGATGGCCGCCACCGACGTCGACGCACCCGTGGTGCGCCGACCCGTGGCCGGCGCCGTCGCCGCGCTGGTGGGCGTGGTCATGTGGGGCTCGTTCTCGGTGCTCGCCCGCAAGGCCGGTGACCTGGACGGCCTCGGGCTCGCGTTCCACCGCATGTGGATGGGTGCCCTCGCCGCGGTCATCGCCCTGCGCATCAGCGGGACGCGCATCACGTGGCGCATCGTGGTCGCGTCGGCGCCGGGGGGAGTGCTGTTCGCCCTGGACGTCGCCCTGTTCTTCACCGCGCTGAAGACGACGACCATCGCCAACGCCAACATCATCTCGTCCCTCCAGCCCGTCCTCATCGCGCTCGTCGTCGGCAAGCTGTTCGCCGAGAAGCTCGACGGCTGGTTCTTCGTCTGGTCGGCGCTCGCCCTCGTCGGCGTCGTCGCGGTGCTCACCGGCTCGGCGGCGAGCAACGCAGACACCCACACCTACCACGGCGACCTCCTGGCCCTGCTGGCGACCTGCTCGTGGGCGGCGTTCTTCGTCGCCTCCAAGCAGGCCCGCAAGACCCTCACCTCGCTCGAGTACCTGGCCGGCCTCCTCGTGGTGGCGTGGGTGGTCATCACCCCGGTCGCCCTCCTGTCGGGCACGACCCTGGCCGTCGACGACGGCGGGACCTGGCTGATCGTCGCCCTCATCGCGCTCGTGTCCGGCGGCCTCGGGCACTGGCTCATGAACTGGGCGCATGGTCACATCCCGCTGGCCACGGCGTCGCTGCTCACCCTGGTGATCCCGGTGGCGGCGGTCGCCACGAGCGCCCTCGTGCTCGACGAGGCCATCACCCTTCAGCAGGTGCTCGGCATCGCCGTGGTGCTGTTCGCCCTCGCCATGGTGATCGTGCGCTCACCGGTGACCGCCGGCGAGGGCCTCGAGCCGGTCGCGGACGCGGTGGCGGTCGACGACGGCGACCACTCGCCTCCTCGTCGCCGTGAGGATCCCTGAGAGCCGCTCAGCGGCGCTCAGCGAGGTCCGAGGAAGCGCTCTCGCATCGAGGGGGCGTGCGTGTGTGATCGCTTCAGCCGTCGCGGGCGAGGATGCCCTCGAGGCAGAACCACACGGCGGCGTCGGCGACCTCGTCGGTCGACTCGTTGCGCTCGTGGATGAACTCCCGCGAGAGGTGACCGGTCACCCCGAGGATGCCGTGGGCGATGAGGGTGGGGTCGCCGTCGCGGATGCGGCCGGCGACGATGCCCTCCTTCACGTGGCGCACGAGGTCGTCGATGGCGATGTCCTGGCCGCGTCGCAGCGCCGGGGCGAAGCGCTCCTCGGTGGCCGCGAACTGGACCAGGGAGATCAGGTCGTGGTTCTCGCTCGACCACGCCAGCGTGGTGCGGATGCCTTCCTCGATGCGGCGGATGGGGTCCACCTCGTCGGCGATGGCGTGCATCTGCGCTCGGCGCAGATCCTGTTGGGCCTCCCGGAGGATCTCGAGGAAGAGCTCCTCCTTCGACGAGAAGTACCAATAGAAGACGCCCTTGCCCACGCCGAGGCCGCTCACGATCTCCTGGACCGAGGTGGGGTGGTAGCCGTTCTCGGAGAACCGGGCGGCGGCGTAGTCCATCAGCTGACGTCGCCGTTCCTTGCCACGCTGGGTCAGCCGCCGTGTCACCGAGCCGACGGTAGGCAGACTTGACCGCCCGGTCAAGAGTCGAAACGGACCCGAGCGGGAAACATGGCGTTCACGCTCGTCCCCTAGCGTGGCCCCGTGGAGTCGTTCATCGTGCGGGTCTGGATGCCGGATCGTCCCGGCGCGCTCGGCGCCGTGGCCAGCCGCATCGGCGCGGCCGGCGGCGACGTGGTCGGTATCGAGATCATCGAGCAGGGCGCCGGGCGGGCCATCGACGAGCTCGTGGTGCACCTCCCCGACGCCGGCCTCGTGGGCCTGCTGATCGACGAGGTCTCCGAGGTCGACGGCGTCGACGTCGAGGAGGTCCGGCCCACGAGCGACGTGGTGCACGACCCCCGCGTCGAGGCGCTCGAGATGGCCGTCGCGCTCGTGGGCGCCGCCGATCGGGCGGCGCTGCTCGAGGCGCTGTGCCGAGAGGCCACCCGGGTCACGGAGGCCGCGTGGACGGTGGTCCTCGACCTCGAGGCGGGCACCGTGCGGGTGAGCCACGGCGAGCATCCACCGGCGCCGTGGCTGCTGGCCTTCGACAACGGGGCGGGCGAGCACGGGGTCGCCGACGTCGTGCGCTCGACGGTGGTCCCCGGCGCGTTGGCCCTCGTCCTCGGGCGCGAGGGGGGTGACTTCCGCACCCGCCAGCGGGACCGGGTGGCGCTGCTCACCCGGATCGCCGCCCTGCGGTGGACCGAGCTGGGGGAGTCAGTGAGCCCAGTCGCGCGAGCGCTCGACGGCTCGTAGCCACTGGGCGTGGGCGGCGTCGGCCACTGCGGGATCGCCCGTGGGCTGGACGCAGCGATCGAGGGCCCAGTGCTCGGCGAGCTCATCGGTGGATGACCACACGCCTTCGGCGAGACCGGCGAGGTAGGCCGCGCCGAGGGCGGTCGTCTCGAGGATCTCCGGCCGGGCGACGGGGACCTTGAGCTGGTCGGCCTGGAGCTGGAGCAGCAGGTCCATGGTCGAGGCGCCGCCATCCACCCGGAGCTCGGCCACGTCGCGACCGGACACCGCGCACATGGCGTCCACCACGTCGCGCACCTGGTACGCCATCGACTCGACCACGGCCCGCGCGAGGTGGGCCCGAGTGGTGCCTCTGGTGATGCCGACGATCGCCCCCCGTGCGTAGGGGTCCCACCAGGGGCTGCCCAGCCCGGTGAAGGCCGGCACGAGGAACACGCCGTCGGTGTCCTCGCACGACAGGGCCAGCGGCTCGGTCTCGGCCGCGTCTGCGATGATCTCCAGGCCGTCGCGCAGCCACTGCACCGCGGCGCCGGTGACGAAGATGGCCCCCTCCAGGGCGTAGGTGGGGGAGAGGGCCCCACCGTCGTCGCCGAACGCCCAGGCGACCGTGGTGAGCAGCCCGTCGACGGGCTCGGGGCAGTCGCCGCCGATGTTCATGAGCACGAACGAGCCCGTCCCGTAGGTGTTCTTGGTCATGCCCGGGGTGAAGCAGGCCTGGCCGAAGAGCGCCGCCTGCTGGTCGCCGGCGATGCCGCTGACCGGGATCCCGGCCCCGACCGGGGTGTCGGCGGCGGTGACCCCGAAGCGGCCGGAGGTGGGGCGTACCTCCGGCAAGGCCGAGGTGGGGACCCCGAACAGGTCGCAGAGCTCGTCCGACCACGCCATCGAGCCGATGTCGAACAACAGCGTCCGGCTGGCGTTGGACGCCTCCGTCGCATGCTCGGCCCCGCCGGTCAGCTTCCACAGCAGCCAGGAGTCCACGGTGCCGAAGGCCAGGTTCGGGGAGCGCTCGACCCCGCCTGGCCCCAGGAGCCACTCGAGCTTGCTGGCCGAGAAGTAGGGGTCGAGGACGAGGCCCGTGGCCCGGCGGACGAGCGGGAGGTGGCCCTCGGCCTCGAGGGACTCGCAGCGGTCGGCGGTGCGGCGGTCCTGCCAGACGATGGCCCGGTGGAGGGGCTCACCGGTCCGACGGTCCCAGACGACGGTGGTCTCGCGCTGGTCGGTGATGCCGATGGCCGCGATGGGCACGTCGAGCTCGGCGACGAGCTCCGCCAGGGTCGCGGCCACGGCGTCCCAGATCTCGTTGGCGTCGTGCTCGACCCAGCCGGGCTGCGGGAAGTGCTGGGTGAACTCCCGATACGTGTAGCCGAGGGGCCGGCCGGTCTCGTCCACGGCGAAGCTGCGCACGCCGGTGGTTCCCGCATCGATGGCGATCACGACGGACATGGACGCGCAACCTAGCGCCTCGCCCGGAGGGGTCGAGGCGCGTGCGGCGCCTTGGGAGCGTCGCTCGGCGGCGGCTCAGCCCGCGACGCGGGTGGTGACCGGGCGCAGCGTCGGGTAGTCGCTCGGGCGCACCGGGCGGTCGAGCTCGACGCCCTCGTCGTCGGGGACCGTGATGGTCTCGCCGTCGATCTGGATGACGACCTGGTAGGTGCCGTCGGGGCGGTCCGTGGTGATGTCCGCCGCGGTGTACACGATTTGGGCGATGGCGAAGACGAGGCCGTTGCTCTCCACGCTGGAGAGCTCCTCGCTGAAGTTGAGGGTGACCGTGCTCCCGCTGGTCTGCGCCCCGAGCAGGTCCGTCCCGCTGGGGATGGCGGAGCGCACCCCTGACGGGACCCCGAGGCCGGTGGTGCCTTCGAGCAACTCGCTGACGGCCGCTTGGGGGTCGAAGGCGCTGCTGTCGGGGTCTCGGGGCACCTCCGCGGGCACGGCGAGGAGACGCTCGTTGTTCTGGAAGAAGAGGTTGACCACCTCGGTGTCGGCCCCGTCGGGGGCGTCGGCCACGGTGGTGGACGACGGCGCCAAGAGGTCGAAGGGCACCGCGTCGGGCGAGATGCTGTGGGCGGTGTCGTCCGAGGGCAGGCCGCACGCGGCGACGGCCAGACCGGCGAACACGAGCGCCGCGGCGCCCGTTGCGAGGCGTCGCCCGGTCACGGCGCGGCCACCTCGAGGGGAGCGGCGGCCGCCTGGCGGATGGGCAGCTCGACCACGAAGGCGGATCCGGGCTCGCCGTCGGCTCGGTCTCCGACCCACACCCGGCCCCCGTGCAGGTTCACGTGCTCGGCGACGAGGGCCAGACCGAGGCCCACGCCGCGGTCGCCGCCTCGGCGTCCGGCCTCCTCGCCTCGGGCGAACCGGTCGAAGATGGTCTCCCGCTGATCGGGGCTGATGCCCGGTCCGGCATCTTCCACGATGATCTGCGCCTGGTCGCCCTCCCGGCGCAGCACGATGGCGGTGGCCCCGTCGGCGTACTTGCTGGCGTTGTCCAGGAGGTTGGCGATCACCCGCTCGAGGCGGCGCTTGTCGGCGGCGATGACGAGCTCGGCGAGGTCCTCGTCGTACTGGACGGGCACGCCGACCGCCGAGGAGGACCCGACGGCGTGGATGACGAGCTCGGCAAGGTTCACGTCCTCGAGCTCGAGGTGCGCGGCGCCGGCGTCGAACCGGGAGATCTCGAGCAGGTCGTTGACGAGGCGCTCGAAGCGGGCCACGTCGGCCACGAGGAGGTCGAGCGCGGCCTGCGCCCGCTCGGGCATCTCGTCCTGGCGCTTCTTCAGCACCTCGATGGACGCGGAGAGGGTCATCAGGGGCGAGCGCAGCTCGTGGCTGACGTCCGACGCGAAGCGGGCGTCCCGGTCGATGCGGTCCTCGAGCGCCTGGGCCATGTCGTTGAACGACGCCGTGAGCAGGTTGAGGTCGGGGTCGTTCGGGCTGTCGAGGCGGGTGTCCAGGCGCCCGCCGGCGATGGCCTGGGCGGCCTGGCCCACCTGGGTGAGGGGGCGCAGGGCCCGGCCGGCGACGGCCCAGCCCAGCGCGGCGCCCGCGAGGGTGGTGAGCAGCGCGGCGCCCACGAGGACGATGCCGAGCGAGCGCAGCGTGTCGTCGAGCTCGGCCAGCGACACGACCTCGAAGTAGTCGGCCTGGGCCGCGGGGATGGGGATGCCGACGGCCAGCACCGGCTCGCCGTTGTGGACGAAGCGCATGGTGGCGGCGTCACCCTCCGCGACGGATTCGCGCAGCGGCTCGGGGAGGGCCTGCTCGCCGAAGTCGACGGGGGACTGGGAGTAGAAGTCGCCCTGGAACACGAGCATGGGCTGCGCGCCGACGGGGGACTGGAGCGAGCCGAGCAGGTCGAGGGCGTCGAAGTCGTCCCGGCTGGAGACCGAGCTGAGGCTGTCGCGGACGAGACGGGCGTTCAGGTACACCTGGCGCAGGGAGGTGCGCTCGCGCTGGTCGAGGAGCTGGGAGCGGGTGAGGGCCCACGTGCTGCCCGCCAGCACCGTCGACAGCAGCAGCGCCCCCAGTCCGAAAGCGAGGGTGATGCGGGCCCGCAGACCCGGACGGTGGAAGCGCAGGCGCACGGAGGTGCTCAGGGAGCCAGCTTGTAGCCGAGGCCGCGCACGGTGACGACGTGACGGGGGTTCGCCGGGTCCGTCTCGATCTTGGTGCGGAGCCGGCGGATGTGGACGTCGACCAGGCGGCCGTCGCCGAAGTAGCCGTAGCCCCAGACCCGCTCGAGGAGGACCTCCCGGGAGAAGACCCGCCCGGGGCTGGCCGCCAGCTCCACGAGCAGGCGGAACTCGGTCTTGGTGAGGTGGACCGTCTCACCCGCCCGGGTGACCGTGCCCTCGTCGGGGATGATCTCGAGGTCGTCGAACTGGAGGTGGGTGGTCGCGGGGTTGGCCGAGCGGGCCCGGCGCAGCAGGGCGCGGATGCGCGCCGAGAGCTCCTTGGGGGCGAACGGCTTGGTGAGGTAGTCGTCGGCGCCCGCCTCGAGCCCGGCCACCACGTCGTGGGTGTCGACCCGGGCCGTGACCATGACGATGGGCACGTCGCTCACCCGCCGGATGGAGCGGCACACGTCGAAGCCGTCGATGCCCGGGAGCATGATGTCGATCAGCACGACGTCGGCGGGGTGACGGGTGAAGGCCTCCAGCGCCTCCTCGCCGTCCACGGCTTCCTCGACGTCCCATCCCTCGTCCTCGAGGGCGAGCTTGACCGCGGTACGGATGCGTTCGTCGTCCTCGACGGTCAGGATGCGGGTTCCCACGCTCAAATGGTGCCTCATCCGGGCGCCGATCGTGCTCATACCCGGGGGAAAATCTTCCTGGCGGCGTCCTCGTCCGGTCAGGCCTGCGGCGCGCCGGCGGCCAGGAGGCACGACGCGAGCTCGGCGAAGCGCTCCGGGTGGGCGGCGAGGACCCCCTCGCCGCCGGCGGGGGTGCCGTCGAGGTCGGCGACGCGGGCACCCGCCTCCGCGGCGATGAGCGCGCCGGCGGCGAGGTCCCAGGGGGCCAGGCCCCGTTCGTAGAAGGCGTCGACCCGGCCGCCGGCCACCCAGCAGAGGTCGATCGCGGCACCGCCGCCGCGGCGGATGTCCCGCACCTGCGGGAGCACCGCCGCGAGCACCTGTCCCTGGCGCGCCCGGCGGGCCGGGTCGTACGAGAAGCCGGTGGCCAGCAGCGTGGCGCCGAGCGGGGGGTGGCCGGGACCGGCCAGCGGGTCGCCGTTGCAGTGGGCCCCACCGCCGGCGGTGGCCGTCCAGGTCTCCCGGTGGATCGGGTCGACCACGGCGGCCGCGAGTGTGCCCCCGCCGCCCACCGCGGCGATGGACACCGAGAAGCCCGGGTAGCCGTAGAGGTAGTTGGTGGTGCCGTCGAGGGGGTCGATGACCCAGGTGACCCCGCTCGTGGACGGTCGCTCCGTGCCCTCCTCCCCCAGGATGCCGTCGTCGGGACGGGTGCGGAGGAGGTGGTCGACGATCAGGGCCTCGCTGCGCCGGTCCATCTCGGTGACCATGTCCGTGGTCGAGGACTTGGTGGCCACCAGGGTGCGCTGGCGGTGCAGGCCGTCGAGCAGGAGGGCGGCCGCCGCCTCGCCGGCTTCCACGGCGAGGCCGAGCAGGGCCTCCGGGGACGGCGGGAGGTCGCTCACTGCCGCTGCTGGCGCTCGCGCTCCTGCACCGTGTCCCACTCGGCCATGGCCCGCAGGGCGAGGACGGCGACGACGGCCACGCCGCCGGCGGCCACCACGGCGCCGAGCAGCGCCCCCAGGCCGACGAGCACCGGCGCGTCCCCCGTGGTCTGGAGGTCGGTGACCGCGTACCCGATGAGGCCACCGCAGAGCCCGGCGATCACGATGAAGCCCACGGCGAACGCCCGCGCCAACGGCGAGGGGAGGGGCGCGGTGGCGTCGGGAGCGGCGGGCTCGGGGGGCGTCGAGGCGATGCGCCGATGATACGGGCCGAGGCGCGTGCTCCTAACATCGACCCCCGTGCTGCGTGCCCTCATCGTGCTGCCCACCTACAACGAGGCCGAGAACATCGACGACGTGCTCCGCAAGGTGCGGGCCGTCGTCCCCGAGGCCGACGTGCTGGTGGTGGACGACGGCAGCCCCGACGGCACCGCCGACCTCGCCGATGCGCTCGGCGCCGAGCTGGGCCAGATCGAGGTCATGCGCCGGACCGAGAAGAACGGCCTGGGGGCGGCCTACCGGGCTGGCTTCGCCTGGGGGCTCGAGCGGGGCTACGAGGCCATGGTGGAGATGGACTCCGACCTCTCCCACGACCCGGCCGCGCTCCCGTCGCTGCTCACCGCGCTCGACCTCGCCGCGGACCTCGTCATCGGGTCGCGCTACGTGCCCGGAGGCACCATCCCCGAATGGTCGTGGCACCGGCGGGCCCTGTCCCGGTGGGGCAACCGCTACGCCGCCGGCCTGCTCGGCCTGGCCGTCAACGACGCCACCGCCGGGTTCCGGGCCTACCGCGCCTCGATGCTGCGCACGATCGACCTCGACGCCGTCGTGGCCGAGGGCTACGGCTTCCAGATCGAGATGACCTACCAGGTGGTGGCGGCCGGCGGCCGCATCGTGGAGGTCCCCATCGCCTTCACCGACCGGGTGCGGGGCACGTCGAAGATGTCGAGCCGGATCGTGTTCGAGGCCTTCGGGCTCGTCACCTGGTGGGCCGTGCGGGACCGTCTCCTCGGCGGTGCCCGTCGCCGGCGCCGCCGCGCCCTCAACGCCTGAGCGTCCGCACGCCCGAGCAGCCGGGCGCCTGACGGTCACCGGCCGCTCCCACCCCGGGGCGGGTGAGCGCCCGCCGACCGCTCGGCGGGGGAGCGGGCGGGTCCCGCCGCCCCGCATCCCGTGGCGGCGCGGCACCGGACCCGACACGCGGAAGGGCCCCGGCCGGAGCCGGGGCCCTTCTCACGTTCCTCGTACAAAGCCGTCAGGCAGCCGCCTGACTGGTCGGACCGCTCAGGCGGTGGCGTTCTTCGAGCGACGGTCGCGGGCGACGACGATGAGCAGACCACCGGCGGCGATCAGCACGATGGCGATCTTGGCCAGCGGGAGGCTGTTGTCGGTACCGGTGCGGGGCAGGTTGCCGGCGGTGGCGCCGGCGATGGTGATGGTGAGCACCGCGGTGTTGCAGCTGTTGGTGATCTGGTGGGTGCCGGGCGAGCCGGTGACCACGATGTCGATCGACGCGGTGCCGTCATCGTCGGCCACGCCGGAGCCGACGTCGTTGCCATCCAGGAACACGGTGATGTCGGTGCCGGCGGGCACGTCGCACGTGACGGTCACGGTGACGGTGTCACCGGAGCTCACGGTGCTGTCGCTCACCGTGGCACCGGGAACGAGCGGCGGGTACTGCGCGTGCGCAGCCGGGGCGAGCACGCCGAGCCCAATCAGTGCCATAGCCCCAAGGATGAACATACGTCGGATCATTGGTTTCCTCCACCGCCGAACGGCTTTGTCGCGGATGCGAACTTCTGCTGAGCCGATGTTTTAGCGGGTGCACCCGCTCATGTCCAGCATTGGTCGTGTCCATCGGTGTCCGCGATCGTTTGTTGAGGGGTCGTCGCGCGGGGCAGGCTCCTGGTCCACCTTCGCCCAGGAGCCGTCGCCGATGCCGCTGCGCCCCAGAGTCGACCAGGCCGCCAAGCTCGTCGACGTCGCCCTCACCAAGGGTGCCCTCGGCGCCGCCCGGGGGGGCAAGCCGTTCTCGCTCAGCGCGTTTCGCCTGGTCAGCCAGGTCCGCGCTCGCTTCGGCGTGCCGGCCACCGTGCTCGACGTCGGGGCCAACAAGGGCCAGTTCAGTCGCGCCGCCGCCACCGCGTTCCCCGGCGCGCGCATCATCGCGTTCGAGCCGCTCGAGGCCGTGGCGGCGGAGTGGCGCCACCACCTCGCCGACGTGGCCGCCGCCGAGATCCACGTGTGCGCGCTCGGCGCCGAGGACGGCACGGTGTCGTTCCACCCCCACGCGTACTCGCTCTCGTCGTCGGTGCTCCCGCTCGTCGCGGGCGCCGGCGCCGAGGGAGGGGGCGGAGCCGGCGAGCTGGCTGCCGTCGAGGTGCCGGTGCGCCGCCTCGACGACGTGGTCACCCTCGACGACCTCCGTGCCCCCCTGCTGGCCAAGCTCGACGTGCAGGGCTACGAGCTCGAGGTCCTGCGTGGCGCGGAGGCCACGTTGCGCCACGTCGACGCCCTGGTGGTCGAGCTGGCCTTCGAGCGCCACTACGAGGGCCAGCCCCTCTTCACCGACGTGCTGGCCCACCTCGGGGAACAGGGATTCGCCCTTGACGTCCCCATCGACGTCCGGCGCGACGAGTCGGGCACCGTCGTCGAGATGGACGGCCTCTTCCTGCCTGCCCCGTAACGTGGCCCCGATGCGCGCCCTCCACGTGGTCCCGTCGCTCGACGACCACATGGGCGGCTCGGTGCACGCCGCGGTGGCGCTCGCGGCCCACCTCGGGGCCCATGACGACGTCGAGACGGAGCTGGCCTCGACCGAGCAGCCCGGCGACGACCACGCCTACCTGGCCCGCATGGCGCCCGACGTGCCGGTGCACCGGTTTCCCCGGTCGTGGCCCGAGGGCCGCTTCCAGTCGAAGGGCCTCGCCGGCTGGCTGCGCGACTCGGTCGCCTCGTTCGACCTGGTGCACCTGCACGGCGTGTTCCACGCGCCGGCGCTGCACGTCCGCCGGGCCTGCCGGGCGACCGGGGTCCCCTACGTGCTCCAGCCCCACGGCCAGCTCGACCCGTTCGACCTGGCGAAGCACCGGCTCCAGAAGCAGCTCTACGGCCCCGTGGCCGTCCGACCCCTCGTGGCCGGGGCCGACGTCGTGGTGTGCACCACGGACCTCGAGGCCGAGCGCCTGGTCACCTACGGCGCCGGGACCCGAACCGCGGTGGTCCCGCTCCCCGTCGCGCCGCCCGGGCCGGGGGACCGTGCCGGCTTCCGGCAGCGTCACGGGATCCCGCCCGACGCGACCGTGGTGCTGTTCCTCTCCCGTCTCGACGTGAAGAAGGGCCTCGACCTGCTCGCGGGGGCGATGGCCGACCTCGACGCCTGGCTCGTCGTCGCCGGCTCCGGCGACCCCGAGGTGGCCGCCGAGCTCGACCGGGCCCTCGACGGGACCCCGCTCGGGCGCCGCACCGTGCGCACCGGGTTCATCAGCGGCGCGGACAAGGACGACGCCTTCGCCGCGGCTGACGTGTTCGCCCTGCCGTCGCGCAACGAGAACTTCGGCATCGTGGTCGTCGAGGCGATGGCCGCGGGCCTGCCCGTGGTGGTGAGCGACGAGACGTACCTCCACGGCGAGGTCGCGGCTGCCGGCGCCGGCGCCGTGTGCCGCGTGGACGCGTCGTCGTGTCGGGACGCGCTCGCTCCGCTCGTCGCCGACGGCGCCCGCCGCGCCGAGGCCGGCCGCCGTGCGCTGGCGCTCGCCGACGGTCGGTTCGCGCCCGCCGCGGCGACCGCGGCCATGGTGGAGGTCTACCGATCACTCCACACCGGAGCCGTTGCCTGATGCCCCGCTTCGCCATCGAGCCCATCGGCGACGACGTCGTCGCCGCCGTCCGCCGGATCGCCGAACGCCTCGACCTCTCGGCCGGCGTGGGCGACGCCGTGTTCCTCAAGCCCAATTTCACCTATCCGTTCCCGAAGGCCGGGGTGACGACCACCCGCCCGGTGCTCGAGGCCACGGTGCAGGTCCTCTCGGACCTCGGGTGCCGGCGTATCTGCATCGGTGAGGGAGAGGGGGGCTACAACGCGTTCGCCATGGACGAGACCTTCGCGGCCTTCGCCCTCGACGAGCTCACCACCCGCTACGGGGTCGAGGTGGTGAACGCCAGCAACTGGCCGAGCCTGGAGGTGCGAGTCGAGGGACGCCGGGGCACCTACGACGTGCACCTGCCGCAGCCCCTGTACGAGGAGTTCGACTCGTTCATCAGCCTCCCGGTGCCCAAGGTGCACTGCATGACCGGCATCAGCGGCGCGGTGAAGAACGAGTGGGGCATCGTCCAGGACCAGATGCGCCTCGCCTTCCACTGCGCCTTCGACGAGATCATCACCGAGGTGGTGGACCGCCTGCCCCGTCCCTACGCGCTGGTCGACGGCACGTTCGGGCTCACCCGCAATGGCCCCATGATCGAGGGGGAGACGATCGACCTCGGGTGGGTGGCCGGCGCCGACGACCTCTGGCTGGCCGACGCGGTGCTGTGCAGGATCATGGACGTGCCCCTCCGCTCGGTGGCCCACCTCCGCTACGGCGACGACCACGGCCGGGTGCCGGCGCTGGCGGCGGCGGACCTGCCCGCCGACCTCGACCGCTACCTCGACGACCGCTTCTACCTGAAGCGCAACCTGTGGAACCGGGTGGCCAAGCTCACCTGGTACTCGCCCCGCCTGAACCACCTCGTCTACTTCTCCAAGGCGTCCAGTGCCCTGCACAAGGTGATGTACGCCATCCGGGAGAAGCCCGACGAGCTGTCGGCCCGCGGCGTCGACTGGGAGTGAGCCGACGGGGAGTGAGCCGCGTCCCAGGGCCCGGGCGGGCGTCCGGCCGCCTCACCGCGGGGTCGCCGGCGCCACTACGCTCACGCCGATGACCGGGGAGCGCGCCACGTCACCTGCGGCGCCCGCGACCGCGTCCTCGGGCGTGCCCGCGGCGCCCTCGCCCCTGCCTCGTCCCCTTCCCCGGGTCCAGCCGCCTCGCCGCCGGGGCGTCAACTCCGGGCGGCGCGCCGACTCGATGGGGACCTGGTTCGGTGCCACGCTGCTCTTCGTCTTCCTCGCCCTCGTCGTCCCCGTGGCGGTGATGGGCCAGAACTTCGGCCCGCTCGGCCGCATCTCCACCCTGCTGGCCCTGCTGGTCACCTGGTACGCCGCCGCCCGTCTGGCCGGGCACTACCACTCCGGGCGGCCCCACCTCGTCCAGATCACCTTCTGGGCCTTCGTGTACCTGTTCCTCGGGCTGGCCTCGTTCGCGCAGCTCACCGCCGACACCTTCCCCATCCGGGGCCAGTTCTTCGAGGAGGAGATCCGGGTCCAGGCACTGGCCGGCATCCTCATCGGCTGCCTCGCCTTCGACGCCGGCCGCTTCCTCGCCCTGAGCATCCGACGCCACCGCATCCGTGAGCGGCTCGAGCACCGGGTGATCGACGCCCGTCGCGTCTGGTTCCTCGGGATCATCGGCATGGTCTGCACGATGGGCGTGGTCATGACCACCGGCGGCCTGGGCACCCGGTTCCGGTCCCGCCAGGCGGCGGAGGAGGCCCTGTTCGGCATCCCGCCGTGGGGCGTGCGCATCGACCAGCTCGACGACAAGACCATCGGGCTCATCAAGACCAGCCTCACCTGGCTGCCGGTGTTTCTCGGCCTCATCTTGTTGTTGTTCGTGCGTCAGGCGGCCACGGCCCGCTACGGCGACCGCCGCCAGGTCCGCTGGGTGCGCAACCCCGCCACCACGTGGCTGCTCGGGGGGCTGATCCTCATCAACATCGTGGCCAACAACCCGATCGCCAACCCCCGCATCCGCTTCGGTGGCGTGGCCTTCGCCATCGCCCTCGTCATGGTGCACGTCGAGCGGCCCCGTCGGCTCCGGGCGTTCCTCGTGGCGCTGCTCCTGCTCGTCCTCGTCGTGTTCCCCTACGCCGACGTGTTCCGGTACGACGTGCAGCAGAACATCAAGGTGGCGACCCTGCGCGACCAGCTCGTCGAGAGCCCGGACTACGCGATGTTCCAGCAGGAGATGAACGGCATCGTCTACGTGCGCGAGAACGGCTTCACCATGGGTGAGCAGACCCTCGCGGCTGCGCTTCCCTTCGTGCCCAAGTCGATCTGGGCCGACCAGCCGGAGGCGACGGGCGACCTCGTCTCGCGCACGGACGGCATCAACGCCTCGTCCACCCTGTGGACCGAGGCCAACGTCGAGGCGGGGTGGCCCGCCATCATCGTCGTGTTCCTGCTGTACGGCCTGGCCGCCATGCTCGCGGACGAGAGCTACGAGCGGTGGTCGCGCAGCCGGCCGTCGATCATCGGCATCGCGGTACCGCTGTTCGCGGCCTTCCAATTCTTCGTGCTGCGCGGCTCGCTGCTGCCCGTGGTCGGCGATCTCGCGCCCATCGTGATCATCGTGGCCCTCTGCTCGCGCCGGGCCCGACGGCCGGCGCCGAAGGGCGGCGCCGACCGTCGTGACGGTGCGGTGGGTCAGGTCGAGGGCGGTGCCGAGGGTGGCGCCGGGGCCCGCTCGACCGTCGCGAACGCCCGCCCGTAGACGACCACGCCGCCGGTCTCGGCGGCGGCGACACCCGCCAGCGCACCCCGCGCCGCGCCGGCGAGCGCGCCGGCGCATCCGAGCACGAAGGTGGCGACCGCCACGGTGGTGCGGGCCCGGAGGCTGCGGCGGGCGTCGGCGTGGACCCGAAGGCCCACGACGAAGGCGAACCCGATGGCGCCGGCCACCGCGGACCACGTCATCACCCCGAGCACGGTGGACGTGCCCGCCCAGGAATCCCCGAGCAGGGCCTCGCCCACGACGTCGGGAAGGCTCCACACCACGAGGCCCCAGAGCAGGGTGAGGAGCCCGAGGCCGGCCGCGAGGCGTTGGACGATGGGCCGCGTGCGCTCGGGCGCGTCGGCATGGGCCCGGACGAGACGGGGGGTGACCGCCACCCGCACGCCCGCGTAGAGCGCGTACATCGGGCCGAACAGGATCTGCGCGCCCCGCACCTTGGCCACCTCGTCGAGCCCTGCGATGGCGCCGAGGAAGAGCACCACGACCTGGGTGGTGCCGTAGAGCAGCATGAACTCGGCGCCGTAGCGCAGGCCGAGGCCGGCGTGGTCGGGGATCCAACGGCGGACTCCGGCGAAGCGGGGCACCACGCGGAGCTGGAACGCGCCGACGACAGCTGCGACCGCGCCGGCCGCCCCCCAGGCGGCGAGAAACCAGCCCACCGTGTCGAACGGGGTCTGGGCGAGGGCGATGATCGCAAGGGTCGAGCCGCCGCCCCAGATGATGTCGTTGACCGCGGCGGCGCGGGGGAGGTGCTCGGCGAAGAGGGCGAAGCGCCAGAGGTCCTGGAGGAAAAGCCCGGGGAGGACGAGGCCCAGCACCGGGAGCAGGTCGCCGATGGGGCCCGGGACGACCAGGCCAACGGCGGCGCACGCGAGGCCCAGTAACGCGCCGAAGGCCAGGGCCGACCCGGCGGCGCCGGCGAGCATCGAGCGCCGATGGTCCTCGTCGGCGGCGCTGTAGGCCACCGAGAAGGCCTCGCCGTGGAAGCCCTCGTTCACGCCCTGGCTGCACACGTAGACGATGTAGACCGCCGAGAAGGCCCCGAAGGCCTCGGCCGACACCTGCCGGGCGATGAGGATGGCGAGGACGACGTTGCTGAGGCTGTAGACGCCCTGGTCGACCACCGACCACGACGCTCCCCGCAGTCCCGCCGGGAGCTTCACCTCTCCCGCTCTGGGCGACGCCGTCGCCGGGCCGCTCGGGCCACGCCCCCGTGCTCCGGGCTCAAGCGCTCATCTGGTCGTGGATCCAGCGGTAGGTGCGCTCGAGGCCGTCGGCCAGCGACGTCGAGGGCTCCCAGCCGTAGCGCTCGAGGATCATCGTGTTGTCGCTGTTGCGGCCCCGCACGCCCTGGGGGGCGTCGAGCTTGTAGTCCCGTTCGAGGGTGACGCCGGCGATGCCCTCGACGATGTCGACGAGCTGGTTGATGGTGACCAGCTCGCTGCTGCCCACGTTGACGGGATCGGTGTACTCGCCGTCGGTGACGAGGTGGATGCCGTGGAGGCAGTCGTCGATGTAGGTGAAGCTGCGGGTCTGGTGGCCGTCGCCCCAGATCTCGATGCGGTGGTCGCCGCTGAGCTTCGCCTGCACGACCTTGCGGCAGATGGCGGCGGGCGCCTTCTCCCGGCCGCCGTCGTAGGAGCCGTTGGGCCCGTAGATGTTGTGGAAGCGGGCCACCCGGGTGGCGAGGCCGAAGTCCTCGTGGAAGTGGTGGCACATCCGCTCGGTGAAGAGCTTCTCCCAGCCGTAGCCGTCCTCGGGCATGGCGGGGTAGGCGTCCTCCTCGCGCAAGGCCTGGACCGCGGCGGAGGTCTGCTTCTCGGCGGCGTACACGCAGGCCGACGAGGCGAAGAAGAAGCGCTCGACGCCGGCGTCGCGGGCCGCGAGCAGCAGGTGCGTGCCGATCAGCGACGACAACATGCACAGCGCCTTGTTGTTCTCGATGAACCCCATGCCGCCCATGTCGGCGGCGAGGTCGTAGACCACCGTCGCGCCGGCCAGGGCCTCGTGGCAGGCCGCCAGGTCCATGAGGTCGAGCTGGCGCTCGTCGACGCCCTCGTGGTGCTGGAACCACTCGTCCTTCGGCTTGACGTCGACGGCGCGCACCTCGGTGTGGCCCGCTTCGACGAGGTCGCGCACCAGGTGGCCCCCGATGAACCCGCCGCCCCCGGCGACGACGATCAGCCCGTCCTGGCTCACAGATCCCGCTCCTGGTTCACGATGCCTTCCTCCCTGTCCGGCCCCCGCCGGCAGTCTCGTCCGTTGTCGAAAGCTCGTCGAAGATGGCGTCGAAGCGATCGCCGATGCGGTGCACGTCGAAGGCCCGCTCGGCGTACGCACGCGCGTCAGCCCCGAGATGGTGCCGTAGATCCGGGTCGTCGAGCAATCGTCGGGCCGCGGCGACGAAGCCGTCGGGGTCGTCGGGCTCGACGGTCACGCCGCTGCCGGCCTCGGCGATGGTGCGGGCCGCGAGGTTGGCCGATGGCACCGAGGCCACGATGGGGCGGCCGGCGCAGTGGTAGCTGAGCACCTTGGACGGGACCGAGAACACACCGGCCTCGGGCTCGAGGATGGCCAACAGGACGTCGGCGCTGCCCAGCACGTCGGGGAAGACCTCGATGGGCTGGAAGGGCAGGAGGACGAGGTTGTCCAGGTGCTCGGCGGCGGCCCGCTCGGCCAGCCAGTCCGCACCCATGCCCTCCGAGGCGACAACGACCGTGACGTCGGGCTGGTCGGCGACGGCGAGCGCGAGGCGGCGCAGGAGGTCCGGGTTGTGCTTGAGGCCGAGGGTGCCCGAGTACAGCAGCACCCGCTTCCCGTCGAGGCCGTGCTCGGCCGACCACGGGTTGTCGCGGGGGCGCGCGGGCAGGTCCTCCAGGGGCGCCCAGTTCTCGACGACGTGCACCCGATCGGCCGGGATGCCCCACTCGTCGAGGATGGGCTCGAAGTCGGGGGAGATGGTGACGACCGCGTCGCTGCGCCGCAGCATCCGGCGCTCGAGGTGCACGAACCACGCCCCCAGCAGGTGGCCGGCGCCGGGCAGCTTGCGGGCCACGGTGTCGCGCATGGCGAAGCTGTAGACGTCCTGCTGCCAGAACACGAACGGGGTACGGGTGCGCCGGGCCCAGCGCTGGATCTGCTCCTGGGCGAAGAGGGGGACGTTGCACGAGACGAGCACGTCGGGCCGCAGGTCGTCGACGAGGGCGGCGAAGAGCTTCCCGTAGCGCACCTCCTGCCGCCAGCGGCGCCGGAAGTGGTACTTGTCGAAGGTCTCGCCGAGGTCGACCTCGAGGACCCGGAACCCCTCGGGATCGTCGGGTCGGCGCACCAGGGAGCCCTTGCCGGTGGTGTA
Source organism: Acidimicrobiales bacterium (assembly GCA_016794585.1). NCBI lineage: Bacteria > Bacillati > Actinomycetota > Acidimicrobiia > Acidimicrobiales > Acidimicrobiales bacterium. The sequence continues at coordinate 39,631 of JAEUJM010000043.1, read as the reverse complement.
CGACGGGCAGTGGACGTGGTCGACCTGGTGGCCCCGGCGGGCCAGCTCCCGGCTGAGCTGCACCTGGAAGGGGTGACCGGAGTAGTCGTGGAGAACGATCCGCATGGGCGCCGGGAGCGTAGTCTCGGGCCCGATGGCCGACGGGGGAGAGGGGCGAACGGTGCAGTTCGGGGGCCTGTACCCCGAGGTCGGCGCCGGCGGGTTCAGCCGGGTCGATGGCACCGTCCAGTTCTACGGCCGGGTGCGCTCGCTCCTGCGGCCCGACATGGTCCTGCTCGACTTCGGTGCCGGACGGGGGGTGGGGCCACAGGAGGATCCCGTCACCTACCGGCGGGAGCTCCAGATCCACCAGGGGCACGTGGCGCGTGTCATCGGCGCCGACATCGACCCGGTGGTGAAGGAGAACCCGGTGCTCGACGAGGCCATCGTCCTCGACGGCGTGTCGGCCCGGCTGCCCCTCGACGACGAGTCGGTGGACCTGATCGTCTCCGACTTCACCTTCGAGCACCTCGACGACCCGGCCCACACGGCCCGTGAGCTCGAGCGGGTGCTGCGACCGGGGGGTTGGCTCTGCGCCCGCACGCCGAACAAGTGGGGCTACATCGGCGTGGGCGCCCGGTTGGTGCCCAACTCGTTCCACACCCGGTTCCTGCGCCGTCTCCAGCCCGATCGGCAGGCCCAGGACGTCTTCCCCACCCGCTACCGCTGCAACACCGTCGCCGACGTGCGTCGGCACTTCCCGCCCGACCGCTTCGACGACTTCTCCTACCGCCACGAGTCCGAGCCGCTCTACGCGGGCTCGTCGGCGGCGGCGCAGCGGGCCCAGCGGGCCGTGCTGACGGTGCTGCCCAACCGCATGGCCTCGATGCTCATGATCTTCGTGCGGCGCAAGGGCGGACCCGACGGTGGGACGTCCGCCGATGGCTGAGGCAGGCCCCGGCGGCGCATCGGGCGAGGGGGCCGAGCCGGCCGCGCCGAGCGGGGTCCCGGGCGCCGACGAGCGCCCCGACGACGAGCACCTGGCCGAGGACCTCGCCGCCGCGGCGGCCGCGGCCGCCCCGCCGGCGGCCTCCGAGGTGCTCCTCGCCCGGCCCGTCCACCACGCCGTCGAGCGCTACCGGCGCGTCGTGGTGGCCGTCGACGCCCTGTCGGCCCTGGCAGGGGCGATGCTGGCCCAGGTTCTGCGCGAGGTGCTGTTCGGGGCGTCCCTGACCGTCGACGGGAGCCACGTCCCGTACCTGCTCGTGGCGGTCGTCGCGGTGGCGTCGTGGTTGGCCATCCTCGCCGTCGCCGGCGCCTACCAGCACGCCATCCTCGGCTCCGGCACCGAGGAGTACCGCCGCATCATCCGGGCTGCGGTCGGTGCTCTGGCCGTGGCCGTGCTCATCGTGTTCCTCACGCGCGCCCAGGTCGCCCGCGGCTTCGTGATGGGCCTCGCCCCGCTGATCGCGGGCTGGACCCTGTTCGGCCGCTACCTCGCCCGGAACTGGCTGGCCCGCCAGCGGGCGAGGGGCCTCCAGATGCGGCGGGTGGTGGTGCTGGGCCGGCCCGAGGCCGTGCTGGAGGCCGTCCGACACTTCCGGGGTGCCGTCGACCAGGGCTACCAGGTGGTCAGCGCCTGCGTGGTGGGCGACGCGCCAGCCGAGGTGATCGACGAGCTCGGGATGCCGGTGCTGCCCTCCGGCGACCCGATCAGCGCCGTCCGGGACGAGCGGGCCGAGATCCTCGCCATCGCCGGCACGGAGGCCCTGCCGACGGGCGCGCTGCGCACGCTGGCGTGGGACCTCGAGGGCACCGGCGTCGACCTGATCGTCGTCCCGACCATCACCGACGTGGCCGGGCCCCGGGTGAGCGTCCAGCCGGTGGCCGGCCTGCCTCTCCTGCTCGTGGAGCCTCCCCGGCTGACCGGCGGTGCCCGGCTGGTGAAATCGATGGTCGACCGGGTGACGGCGTTCGTGGTGGTCCTCGTCCTCCTGCCCGTCTTCGTGGTGATCGGGCTGATGGTGCGCCTGACCAGCCGGGGGCCGGCCATCTTCCGCCAGACCCGCATCGGGCGTGACGGCAAGCCCTTCACGATGTGGAAGTTCCGCACCATGACCGAGCGGGCCGAGCAGGACCTCGACACCCTCGTCACCCTGAACGAGCACGACGGCCTGCTCTTCAAGATCCGCGACGACCCGCGCCGCACGACGGTGGGGAAGTGGCTGCGGCGGTTCTCGCTCGACGAGCTGCCGCAGTTCGTCCACGTGCTCTCGGGGAAGATGTCGCTCGTCGGCCCCCGCCCACCGCTGCCGTCGGAGGTGGCGAAGTACCCCGAGGACGTCCGCCGGCGCCTGCTCGTCAAGCCCGGCCTCACCGGCCTCTGGCAGGTCTCGGGCCGCGCCGACCTCCCGTGGGCCGAGTCCGTCCGCCTCGACCTCTACTACGTGGACAACTGGTCGCTCTCGATGGACCTGGTCATCGTGTTGAAGACCGCGACCGCCGTCCTCCACGGCAAGGGCGCCTACTAGTGCCTCGACCGGAAGGGCGTGGTCTCCCATCGCCCCCGTCTGGGCACTGGTATGTGTTCTGGACAACACATACCAGTACCCGGAACGGGACTTGAGGTGGTGGGCCGGGGAGCTGGAGCCGGTCCTGCCTCGCCGGATGACGCCGCGACCCGGCCGCGCGTGCCGCGCCGCAACGTCGCCGCCGGGGCCATCGCCCTCGTCGGCGTCGTGCTCGTCGCCGGGGGGACGGTGCTGCCGATCGTGGAGATCGACGTCGCCGGCGTCAGCGCGTCGACCAACGGCTGGGGCGGCGACCTGAACGACGGCCCCATCCACCTCGTCGTGTGCGTCGTGCCCGTGGTGATGGCGCTCCTCGCGCTCCTCGGCCGGGCCCGGGTGCTCGTGAAGACGCTTCTGATCGCGTCGGCCCTCATCGGCTTCTTCTGGGTGGCGGCGCGCCTCGCCGACGTCTCCGGGTCGCTCGAGCAGGGGACCGCCGGCGCCTTGGTGGCCGAGGTCACCGACCCCGGCATCGGGCTGGTCGTGATGACCGTCGGCTGGGTGCTCGTCCTGGTGGCGGGCCTCGTCGCCACTGCCGCCCGCCCCCCGAAGGTCCTCGCGCCGCCCCGGGTCTACCCACCGGTGCCTCGGCCCGAGGGTCGGAGCCGGCCGGCGTAATCCCCGCTGGGCGCGGACGGCGGGCGCCCTAGCGTCGGCGGGATGCCGGCGCGCATCCACCCCGACGAGGTCGACATGCCGCCGGCGCTGGTGCGGCGGCTTCTCGCCGCCCAGCACCCGCAGTGGGCCGACCTGCCCCTGACGGTGGCGGGGGAATGGGGCACCGACCACGCCATGTACCGCCTGGGCGATGAGCTGGTCGTGCGCCTGCCCCGCATCGGGTGGGCGGTGAAGGCGGTGGCGGCCGAGCAGCGGTGGCTGCCGTTCCTCGGCCCCCAGCTGCCGGTCCAGATCCCCGAGGTGGTGGCGACCGGCGAGCCCGGCGAGGGCTACCCGTGGCCGTGGACCGTGTTGACGTGGATCGAGGGCGAGCACCCGCCGACGGTGGACTGGTGGGGCGCCGAGCAGCTGGCCGTGCGCCTCGCCCGCTTCAACCGCGCGCTGGCCGCGATCGACCCCACCGGCGGACCCGTCGCCGGCTCGCCCGGCGGGCCGCAGCGGGGGATCCCCATCCGGCTCCGGGACGAGCAGGTGCGCTCGTGCATCGACCTGCTCGCCGACGAGTTCGACCCGGTGGCCTTGGTGGCGGCATGGGAGGCCGACGCCTTCGTCGCCGACCACGACGGCGACCCCGTGTGGGTCCACGGCGACCTCACGTCCGGCAACCTCCTGCTGCGGGACGGGCGTCTGGTCGGCGTGCTCGACTTCGGTGGCATCGCGGTCGGTGATCCCTCGGTCGGGCTGCTCCCGGCGTGGAACCTCTTCGCCGGCCAGGCCCGCCAGGCCTTCCGGGACTTCAGCGAGGTCGACGAGGCGGCGTGGCGGCGTGGCCGAGCGTGGGCCCTGTCCATCGCCGTGGTCGCCCTCCCGTACTACCGCGACACCTTCCCGGCCATCTGCGCCTCCTCCCGCCGGGTCCTGACCGAGGTGCTCGCCGACCACGAGCGCGAGGCCCTCGGCCCAGCGACGCCGGCCGCGCATCCCGACGGCTACCAGCAGGCGGCCTACGTCGGCGAGGCAGAGGCGGGGGCCGAGAACCTGGGTGGACCTGTGCCCCCACCACCGCGCCCGGCGCCACGTGGACCCGCCTCGTTCGGCGACGCTGTTCGCCCTGCCGCCGATGTCTCCGCCGCCGACTGGGTCGTGGCCGGCCAGGACCACAGGTCCGACAACATGGGTGGCGTCGGCCGGCTGGTGCCCGACGGCTTCGAGCAGGTCGTCTTCGTCGACGATGTCCCTGGGGACCAGGACGACTGGTGGGACCTCGAGCGGGCGCACACCATGGCGATCGCCGAGGTCGCTGCCCGCCACACCACCTCGCCCGACCACGTGTTCATGGCGATCTGGGAAGGCCACGGGTACCCGGAGGACGACCTCGAGCGCTACCCGAAGTTCTCCACCGCGGACGGCGATCGGGCGTACTACCTGCTCGAGGGTTCGTTGTCGACCCTGGCCGATCTGGTCTGGCCGAACTACGAGGTACGGGTGTGGCGTCAGCCCGACCTGTGGTGGCCGGCGGACCGGGCCTGGATCGTGTGCACCGACGTGGACATCTGGTGCAACTACGTCGCGGGCACTAGTGCCCTCGTCGCCGAGGTCGCCGCCGCCGTCACGACCGACACCCACCTCGTCACCCGCACGGACGACCTCGAACGCGTCGACTGAGGCCCGCGTGCCAGCGGCACGAGGTGGAGGCGACAGCGTCCGGAATCCGGATGGTGTCGCCTCCACCGTCGATGGCCATGGACAGTGCGAGGGGCGCGGCCGTCGGCGCTGGTGTGTCCGACGACGCCCGCTCAGCAACGGCGGGGGCCTTGGTGGGGGCGATGGCCACGAACGAAGCGTTCGGTCGGTCGACCGGCCGCCCGACGTTGCGTGATCTGTCAGTCGCCAACCTCGGGCGGCGGGGCGGGGCGACGGGCGTCGAGCTCGGCGGCGAGCCGATCCCACTTGGCGACGGTCCGTGGCGCCATCCGCCACGCCACCGGCGCCATCACCACGCAAACGGCGGCGAGGCCGAGGTCGAACACCTCGTGGTTCACGAGCCCCCTCGTCAGCGACATCGCAGCCACGACGAGGAAGATCACCCAGCTGCGCCTGGTCAGCTCGCCCGTTTGGAGGCGGGCGTACCTGACTCGTGCCCGGATCGCGTCGTCGTGGGAACGATCGTCGGGCAGGCGGCCCGTGCGAAGTGCCCGCCCCACGACCCGGCCGGATCGGCCGCGCTCGATGCCCGCCTGCTCCAACTCCCGTCGGTGCCGCTTGAGCGTGTGGACGACCATGGCGACCATGCCGAGCACGAGCGGTGGCCAGGGGGTCGCCGCCCAGGAGGCGCGGCCTTCGAGTCGCGGTGCGACGACGGCCATCCAGGTGATGGTCGATGCCACCACGACGGCGGACAGGACGACGGACCCCCGCGGCACCAGGGCGTCGTACACGCTCGATGGCCGCTCCTCCACGGGCGCCATGCTCTCAGAGCACGAGGCGGTAGGCGAGGAGGAGGAGATCGTCGTCGACGTGCCAATTGCGGTGGGGCTGGGGGAGGTAGCCCCGGCGGTCGTAGAGGGCGTGGGCGGCGGTCATGTGGGGGGCGGTGGAGAGCACGATGGCGTCGAGGGCACGGTCGCGGGCGCGTTGCTCGGCGGCGTCCATCAGGCGGTCGGCGATGCCGAGCCGGCGGGCCGCGGGGTCGACGCCCAGCATGCGCACCTCGAGCTCCCCGGGCTGAGCGATCTCGGCGAACGGCGTGCCGGACTCGGCGAGGGTCACCGAGCCGACCATGCGCAGCCCGGCGAACGCCACCAGGACGTGGGCGTCACGCACCCGGGCGGTGCCGTCGCCGAGCTCCTTGGCGTACTCCTCGTCGACCACCCGGTCGCCGCGATAAGCGGCGAGGGTGAGCAGGCCGATCTCCTCGCCCTCGTCGGAGGCGGCGCGGCGTACGACGATCGGGGAGGGCACCCGACGTTTCTACCGCCTCACCCCCGTCGGGACGCCCCGCGACCGCCGTGCCGCCGGCTCGATCGATCAGCGGGTGCCCGGCGACCCCACCGCCCCGAGGCGAGCCCACTCGGATGATGCAGCCCGTCGACAGGACGACCAACCGCCGACAGGACGACCAACCGCCGACAGGACGACCAACCGCCGACGATGGGCGGCCCGTCGCATCGGGCACCGGGCGTGCAACGCTGAACGGATCGCCGACCAACCGACGGACGCCCTGGACCTCGATGCCGCCCTGGACGCGCTGTTCGCCGCGGCGCCGGACGCGTTCGTGGCCGAGCGGAACGCCCTGGTCAAGCGGCTGCGCTCGGCGAGGCGCCGCGAGGAGGCCACCGAAGTGGCCGCGATGCGCAAGCCGCCCCGGGCGGTCTGGGCGTTGAACCACCTCGCCCTGAGCGACGACCCCCACCTGGCCGACCTCCTCGACGCCATCGACGCGGTGGGCGCCGCCGACGCCGCCACCCACCGGGACGCCGTGGCGGCCCTCCGGGACCGGATCGGGGACACGGTCGACGCGGCGGTCGCCGCCATCGAGGCCCCTCGTCCGGACGACCACCCCGAGGTCACCGCGGCGCTCCAGGCCGTGGTGGGCGACGCCGACGCGCTCCGCCTCCTCGTCGACGGGCGGCTGGTCGAGGTGCCCGCCGGGGGCATGGGCGCCCTGGGCCTGCTCCCACCGGGTGGTGCCGACGCCGTGCCGCGAGCGCCCCGACCCGAGCGCTCCCGCCCCAAGCTCGGCGTGCGCCGAACGCCGCCGCCCGAGGCGGACGAAAAGGGCGAGGACGACGAGGGCGACGCGGTCGACGAGGAGGTCGAGGTCGACGAGGTGGGCGCCGCCGCCGAGGTCGACGAGTCGATGGCCGAGCGCCGGGCGGCGCGCGAGCGCCGTCGGCTCGAGAAGGAGGTGGCGGCGAGCCGTGCCGCCCACGAGGCGGCTGTCGGCGCGCTCGAGCGCGCCGAGGAGGCGGTGTCCGCCGCCGAGGACGGCCTCGCCGCCGCGGACGCCGAGGTGACCGCTGCCGAGGCCGCGCTGGCGGCCGCCCGCACGCACCGGGAAGAGCGGGAGGCCGCCCTCGCCGACGCCCGGTCGACCCACGACGACGTCGCCGCGGAGGAGGCCGACGCCCGCACCGCGGCCGACGCCGCCCGCGCCGAGCTCGACGCCCTCGACCCCTGACCTCTGACCCCCGACCTCCGACCCCGGCATTCGTTCTGGTGGCTCGCCGGCGACGCAGGAGGTGTTGCAGGGGAGGTACCAGAAGCGGGGGAAGGGGCGGGGCCGCGGCGCCTCTCAGGAAACTCTCATGTACTTCCATGGGATCTCCTCATTTTCGCAGCGGGTCCTGAGGGACCTCCAAGGCGGGGACCGGACCATGACCTGCATCCGATCCGCCCCGACCAAGGAGCACCTGATGAAGCGCCACCGCAGCCCCCGTTCCGACGACTCCCGCATCGACACCGGCGCCGTCGCCCTCGCCGACGACGAGGGCCCGGTGCTGGACCGCCGCCGCTTCCTCACCATCGCCGGCCTCGGCGCCGGCGCCACGGTGGCGGGCTTCGGGCTGGCCAAGTACGTGTTCAAGGACGAGTCGTCGGCCGCCTCCGCGGCGAGCACGTCGGCCGGCGCCACCACGGCCACCACCGCCGCGGCGGCGTCGAGCAGCACGAGCACCACCGCCGCTGCCGCCACCGCCGAGGTCGCCGACGAGCTGGCCTTCGGCATGGGCGACGTCGCCACCGAGAACCTGACCATCACGGTGGCCGACGGCTATCGGACGATCGTGACCACCTGCTACCCGGACCACGACATCGACGCGGACTTCCGCTACCCCGGCACCCCCGCGGTCCAGGCGGCGTCGACGTACCAGGTGACGACCGACCCGCAGTACGCCGACTCGCCGACCTACGTGGGGACCGGTCAGCTGTTCGGGGTCCACCTCGACAGCGTGCTGTTCGACCCCAAGACCGCCGGCTACTACGACAACGACATGGGAGGCGGCTGGAACTACGTGGCCACCGCGGACCAGCTCGACGCCTACGGCGCCCACACCCGGCCCGAGACGGGCATGTACCACTACCACGCCATCACCGCGCAGTGGCTCTCCGAGACCGACGAGCACTCGGCACTGGTCGGTTGGGCCGCCGACGGCTTCCCGATCTACCTGCGCTACGGCTACGTCAACCCGGAGGACACGTCGAGCGGGGTGGCCAACCTGGCGTCGTCGTACCGGCTGAAGAGCGGCAGCCGCGGCAGCGACTCGCCCGGCGGCACCTACGACGGCACGTTCGTGGCCGACTACGAGTACGTGGACGGCCTCGGCGACCTCGACGAGTGCAACGGCCGGGAGTGCGTCACCCCCGAGTTCCCCGAGGGCACCTACGCCTACTTCCTCACCGACGAGTGGCCCTGGGTGCCGACCTACCTGAAGGGCACGCCCGACGCCAGCTTCAGCCCCGGTGGTGGCCAGGGCGGTCCCCCGAACCAGGCCTGAACTCCGCCGGCCTGTGCCCGGCTCCGAGGATGGTGGTGGCCCCCTCCCGCCGCCATCCCGGGGCCGCCGGCGCGTCCGGTGCATGGCCTCGGGGGTGCGCCGGCCAGTCAGCCCAGATGGGGGCGGACGACACGACCAGCGCGACGCCGCGCCGGCCGCCGCCGTTGGGGCCGACGGGGCGTGGGCCAGCGAGCGCGGCGGCTGCACCGGTCGCCCGGCGGGCGCCGCAGAGGACCGGCGTGGTCAGCGGGCCAGGTCGGCGACCGTGCCCCCGGAGGCGCGGACGAGCTCGTCGGGGGTCAGGGGGAACACGTCGTGGGGGGTGCCCGCCGCGGCCCACACCTCGTCGTACACGAGGAGATCGCGGTCGACGAACACGGGCAGGGTCGTGGCATGGCAGAAGGGCGGCACGCCCCCGATGGCGTAGCCGGTGGCGGCCCGGACCTCGCCGGCGTCGGCCCGCTCGGTGTGGTCGGCACCGGCGGCAGCCGCGAGCGCGGCCTCGTCGAGGCGGTTCGACCCGCTCACCAGGGCCATCACCACGAACCCGGAGCCGTCGGCCCGCACCGCTCGGAAGGCGAGAGACTTCACGATCTGGCCCACGTCGACACCGATCGCAGCGGCCGCGTCCTCGGCGGTGCGGGTCCCCTCGGGGAACGTGCGGGGCTCGACGCGGATGCCGAGCCCGGCAGCGGCGTCGACGAAGGCGGCCGTCGTCGGATGCATCGGCCAATGCTGCCAGACTGGCCCTCGTGCACCGGTGGCTCGTCGGGGGAGCGTTGATCGAGGGCCCGGGTGGCCTCCTGCTCGTCCAGAACCGCCGCCGAGGCGGCCAGGTCGACTGGTCGCCGCCCGGGGGCGTCATCGACGAGGGCGAGTCCGTCCTCGAAGGCCTGGCCCGTGAGGTCCTCGAGGAGACCGGTCTCGTGGTCACGGCGTGGGAGGGGCCCGTGTACTCGATCGAGGCGGAGGCCCCGGGCCTCGGCTGGACCCTCACGGTCGAGGTGCACCGGGCGGTGGCGTACGAGGGCGACCTGCTGGTCGACGACCCCGACGGGATCGTGGTCGACGCCTGCTTCGTCGACCCGGCGGCCTGCGCCGACCGCCTGACCGAAGGGCACCCGTGGGTGCGAGAGCCGCTCGTCGAGTGGTTGGGCGAGCGATGGGTCGGGACGCGCGGGTTCGGCTATCGGGTCGATGGCGACGACCTCGCCCGCCTCACCGTCAGCCGCCTCTGATGGCCGGGCCCGGCGCCCACCGCACGATCCTGCACGTCGACATGGACGCGTTCTTCGTCGCGGTCGAGCGCATCCGCGACCCCAGCCTGGTGGGCAAGGCCGTCGTGGTGGGCGGTGACGGAGAGCGTGGGGTCGTGGCCGCGGCGTCCTACGAGGCCCGACGGTACGGCGTGCACTCCGCCATGCCGAGCACGCGCGCCCGCCGCCTCTGCCCGCACGCGGTCTTCGTGCAGGGGGACCACCGGGCCTACAGCGAGGTGAGCGCTCGGGTCATGGAGCTGTTCCGTAGCTACACGCCGCTGGTCGAGCCGTTGTCGCTCGACGAGGCCTTCCTGGACCTGTCGGGCGCCCTCCGGCGCTGGGGGAGCGGCGAGGCCGTGGGCCACGACATCCGCCGTCGGGTGCAGGAGGAGGAGCACCTCACCTGCTGCGTCGGCGTCGCCCCGAACAAGTTCCTGGCGAAGCTGGCCTCCCAGGAGGCCAAGCCCCGGGCCTCCATGCAGGGCATCGAGCCGGGTGAGGGCGTGACCGTGGTCGCGCCGGGCGCCGAGCTCGCCTTCCTCCACCCGCTCCCGGTGGGGCGCCTGTGGGGGGTGGGGCCCGTCACCCGAGAGCGGCTCGAACGCCTCGGCGTCACCACCGTGGCCGACCTCGCGGCGCTGCCGCTCGACGTCGTCGTCGGAGCGCTGGGCAAGGCCTCGGGCGCCCACCTCCACGCGCTCGCCCATGCCCTCGACGACCGGGCGGTGGTGCCCGACCAGGCGCCGAAGTCGATCAGCCACGAGGAGACCTATCCCCACGACCACCATCGCCGTGGCCCCCTCGAGCAGGAGGTCGTGCGCATGGCCGACGCGGTGGCCACGCGCCTGCGGGCCAACGACATGGCGGCGCGCACGGTGGTCCTGAAGGTGCGTTTCGGCGACTTCCGCACCATCACCCGATCGGTCACCTTGACCGAGGCCGTCGACACCGGGCCGGCGCTGGCCCGAGCGGCCAAGGCGTTGCTCGACGACGTCGACCCCTCACCCGGGGTGCGGCTGCTCGGGGTGGGGGCGGCCAACCTCACCGCGGCCACGGCCCAGCAGCTCGCCCTGTTCGACGAGCCCTCGGGCGAGGGCCAGGGCGCCGATCTCGCAGAGTGGAGCGACGCCAGCCGTGCGGTCGACGAGATCCGCGAGCGCTTCGGCGCCGCCGCCATCGGCCCGGCCCGCCTCGCCGGCCCCGGTGGCCTGCGGGTGAAGCGCCGGGGCGACCAGCAATGGGGTCCCGGCGCCGACGAGGCGTCCATCGACTGAGCGGCGCCACCGCCCGGTACCGGCACCGGCGAAATGCGCTTCGTGCGCGTTGTTGGCGGCGGGGTCGTGTGCGATCATGGGTTCGTGCCGCTTTCCGAGGACGAACAGAGGATCCTGTTCGAGATCGAGCAGAAGCTCACCGAGAGCGACCCGGCCCTCGCCCGCGAGGTCGGATCGACCACGATCTACACCCACGCCTTCCGCAACATGAAGTGGGCCACGCTCACCTTCATCCTGGGCGTGGTCCTGATGATTGCCACGCTGTCGCAGTCGTTCCTGTTCGCCTTCGGGGGCTTCCTCGTGATGTTGGCGAGCGCGCTCTGGTTCGAGCGCAACGCCCGCAAGCTCGGGCGGGTCGGGCTCGAGCAGATGACGCGCTCCGAGCGCTCTGCCGGGTTCAAGGACTACCTGGGCTCGACGAGTCAGCGCATGCGCGACCGCTTCCGCCGCGAGGACTGATCCCCGCCGCCACCCACCGGTGACCAAGCCGTCCGTGGGTGGGTTCGCCAACCCAGCCGACGGGCCGCGCGGCGGGTCCACGGCGTGCGAAGGCGAACGCCGCTGACCACCGTCCGGGCATCTCGCTCGGCCTGCTCGGCCGTGGCGGTCGACACCCCACCGTCGGCGTAGTCGGCGGCGGTGGCGGCCAGGGCGAGCGAGCGGTGCGCCTCGCGCCCCGCGTCGACACGTCGAGCGGCGCGGGCCGAGAACTCGAGGGGGGTCTCCGCAGGGTCGGGGACGAGGCCGGCGACGGCGAGCGCGTCGGCGGCCTCGAGCCAGGCCACCCGGGTGCGCTCGTCCGGTCCGCGCCGGGCCCGCCACCGCCAGCGCGCCCGGCGGACGGCCAGGGCGCCCACCGCACCCACCAGATAGAGGACGGCGGCTCCGAGCACGACGGCCATCGCCGCCGCGAGCCGACCCGGCCAGGGTGAGCTCGACCCGCCCGACGGAGCGGTCGTGGGCGCCACCTCGGGCGTCGGCACGGGCCGGGTCACGGGCGCAGGGGCCTGGGTCGTCGCGGTGCTGGCCGATGAGTGGAGGGTGATCTCGTCGCCGCTCGGGGTGGCCTGGTCCTCGCGCACCCCGGTGTAGCTCTCCGCTCCGGGCGCCCCGCGACCCGGCGTCGGCTCGAAGGCCACCCAGCCGAAGCCCGACAGGTACACCTCGGGCCACGCGTGCGCGTTCTCGCCCCGCACGATGAAGCGCCCGAGGTCGGCGGGGTCGCGCTGGCCGGGGGTGAAGCCGACGGCCACCCTCGCGGGGATGCCGACCGATCGGGCCATCGCCGCGAACGTCCCGGCGAACTGCTCGCAGAAGCCGACCCGCCGCGCCAGGAACGCGTCGATCGCGCTCTCGCCGTGGCCGGCGGGGACGTCGGTGCTGTACTCGAAGCCCTCACGGAAGAAGTCCTGCAGGGCCAAGGCGCGGTCGTAGTCGGTGGTCGCGCCGGCGACCACCTGTTCGGCCTGCGCTCGTGCGGTCTGGCTGAAACCCTCCGGGAGCGCCGTGTAGTGGGTGAGGAGGTCGGGTGGCGCCTCCGAGGCGCCCCGCAGCTCGTCGGGCGTGAGACGGGGGACGGCGGACACCACCCGGTACCTGGTCCCGTCGGAGGTGGGTCGCTCCTGATCGACGATGAGGGTGGACGACGCCGGCTCCCAGCGGAGGTCGAGGCCCTCGGCGTCGATGGACGTCGGCTCGTACGCCGCCGGCAGCCAGATCGCCGCCAGGGCCTCGATGGTGAACTCCTGCGTCACCTCGTCCGAGGCCCGCGCCGGCGCCACGCCGTTGGGGAGCTCGCCGTCCGCCTCCCCGAAGGTGCCCCCCGAGGCCCAGATCTGGCCGTCGAAGCGGTCGAGGGAGGTCATCCGCCAGTAGGCCGGGACCGCGCTGCGCACGCTGAAGACCTCGGTGCGGCGCTGGTCGATCAGCCGGGCCCGGATGTCCACGAGCGGGCTGAGGGTGACCCGCGGCCCGCCGTCACCCCCACGGCCGTCGAGGGCGATGAGGCCGGCGTCGTCGGCGCCCGGCAGCCTGGGGGCGACCAGCACGCCTGCCACCAGGGCGGCGGCGGCCAGGATGCTGCCGGTGACGAGGATCGCCCGGGTGCCCCGACCGGTGCCCGTGGCCACCCAGCGCACGGTCGCCTCCTGTCGGTACGCCCGGTGCAGGAGGAGGAACACGAGGGCCGCGGCCAGGTAGGCGATGCCGCCGACCGCGGCGTGGCCCTCGGCGCCGAGCACGGCGGCGAACACCACCAGCCCCGCCGAGGGCACGATGGCCTCGAAGGGAGCCCACAGGCGGAAGGCCGCCCAGTCGGCCACGAAGGCCACCAGCCAGATCGCGAGGGCGGTGGCCACGAGGAACCCGGTCGTGGGCTCGGCCGGCGCCACGACCTCCTGGAAGCGCTCCCACCCCTCCGCCAGCTCGTTCGACACCGTGCCCCACGTCTCGCCCGTCGGCACGCCGTACCAGGTGGTCGACGCCGCGAAGAGCCACGCCGTCGTGAGGACGAGCGCCCCGGCGCTGGTCACGGCGGCGAGCGGCAGCCGGAGCCCGCCGGCGCGGGCCACCGCCACCGTGAGGTGGGCGATGGCCGCGATGGCCAGGAGGCGGGGGAGGTAGGACCAGGTGTCGAAGAGGGGGTGCAGGCCGACGAGGGCGGCCACGGTCACCGCGAAGAGCGCCAGCTCGGCGGGCACCCTCAGCCGCGGACGGCGCTCGTCGCTCACCGGCCGGCCACCACGGCGCGACGGTTGACGTGCTCCTCCCAGGCCAGCGCGAACGGTCGGTCATCGCGGACGCGCACACCGCCGCCGGCGTGGGTGCGGACGGGTGCCGCCGCGGCCGAGGGGTCCCACGACGACGCCTCGAACAGCACCGGGATGATCCGCCCGTACCGGGCCTGGAGCCGGCGCAGCCGCGCGAGGTCGTCCGGTGCGACGTCGGCGGGCACGAGCAGGACCAGGGTGCCACCCGCGACGCGGGCGAGGCGACCGATGGCTGGTGCGAGATCGTGGTGGTCGGACGAGGTCACCACCGCCAGGCGCTCCATGACGGCCTCGACCTGGGCGTGGGAGCCGGTGAAGCCCGAGTCGGTGCCGTCGGCGGTGACGAGTCGGAGCTGCTGGTTGCGCCGGCGGCCGGCGTGCACGAGCGAGGCCGCGGCGCGCACCGCCGGCTCGATGGCCTCGGCGGGCCGGTACCCGGACCGGGTGTCGAGGAAGATGGTGGCGCGGCCCTGCCACGGCAGCTCGTCCTGGCGCACCAGGAGGTGGTCCCGACGGGCGGTCGAGGCCCAATGGACCCGGCGGAGGTCGTCACCCACGACGTACTCGCGCAGGGCGAAGAACTCCTCACCGGCAGGGGACAGGTTGCTCCGCTGGTCCCGGCCGGCGTGCGGATCGGTGCCCGACGACATCGGCACCGGTGCGACCTCGTCGACCGCGGGATACACGGTCAGGGTCGTCACCCCGCTTACCTGCACCCTGGCCTGGGCGAGGCCGAAGGGGTCGGTGACCAACACCTCGAGCGGACCCACCTCGAGGAGGCCCCGCCGCTCGGTCGGCAGCTCGTAGGAGGCTCCGGTCGCCGCCTCGCGCTCGAGTGGCGCGACGGCGAGGTGGGCACCGCGGGTGCCGGACACGCGGTCGACCAGGGTGAGCACCGGTGTCCGGCGACGACCGCGGTTGCGGACCTCGAGGTCCACGCTGCTGGACGTGCCGGCGTGCACCCGGGCGGGGTGGAGGTCCCGAGCGACGTCGAGGCGGATCCGTACGAGGGCGACGCCGAGGGCGGCCAGCACCACGAGCACGGCGATGGTGGCGCCGGCGACGAAGGCCTCGTCGATGGCGATGAGCCGGCCGACGAGCAGGAGCCCGGCCGCACCCGCGGCGGCGAGCCAGCCGGTGCGGGTGAGCACGGCGGGCCTACCCCCGGCCGGTGGGGAGGGGGACGGTCCGCAGCAGGTCGTCGACCGCGTCGGCGCTCCGGTATCCCTGGATCTGGGCCTCGGGAGTGAGCAGGAGCCGGTGGTCGAGCACGGGATGCGCCAGGGCCTTGAGGTCGTCCGGGACGACGAACTCGCGCCCGGCGGCCGCGGCCCGAGCCCGGGCCACCCGCTGGAGGCCCAGGCTGGCACGCGGGGACATGCCGAGGGCGAGCTGGGGGTGGTGCCTCGACGCGTCGGCGAGGTCGACCAGGTACTCGCGTAGGGCGGGGGCCACGTGGACCGAGCGGGCCGCGGCGGCGAGGGCGGCGATGTCCGCCGTGCCCGCGACCGGCTCGAGGTCGGCGAGGGGGTCGCGGTCGCCGTGCGCCTCGAGCACGTCGATCTCCGACTCGCGCGACGGGTAGCCGACCGAGAGCCGCATCAAGAAGCGGTCGAGCTGGCTCTCGGGCAGGGGGTAGGTGCCCTCGTGCTCGATGGGGTTCTGGGTGGCGATCACCATGAAGGGCGGGGCCATCGGGTAGGTGACGCCGTCGACGGTCACCTGTCGCTCGCCCATCGCCTCGAGAAGGGCCGATTGCGTCTTCGGCGACGCCCGGTTGATCTCGTCGCCCAGGACCACGCCGGCGAAGATCGGCCCCGGCCGGAACTCGAAGCGCCCTTCGGCGCGGCTCCACACGTTGACTCCCACGACGTCGGAGGGCAGCAGGTCGGGCGTGAACTGCACCCGCCCGAACGTGCAGTCGAGCGATGCGGCCAGCGCCTTGGCCAGGCTGGTCTTGCCGACGCCCGGCACGTCCTCGAGCAGGAGGTGGCCCTCGGCGACGAGGCACAGGAGCAGGAGGCGCACCACGCTGCCCTTGCCCTGGATGACCCGCTCGATGTTGGCCTGGACGCGCGTCAGCACGTCCGCCTGCGGGTCGGGCTCGCGCAGCGCCATCTCGTCGAGGTTACGGGGTCGTCGGCCACAATGGCGGGCGTGGTGAGCGAAGCGACGTCCCTCCCGGTCGGGGCGCTGGCGGTGGACATCGGGGGGACGAAGATGGCCGCCGGCATCGTCGACGGGGCGGGCGCGCTGCGAGCGTCTGCTCGCACCGCCACGCCGACCGACGACGACCCCGAGGCCGTCTTCGCGCCCCTCGCGACCCTGGTCGACGACGTGCTCCTCGAGGGCCGCCGGCTCGGCGTCGCGGTCGACGTGTGCGGGGTCGGCTGCGGGGGACCGATGGCCCGTGACGGCGAGGAGGTGTCGCCTCTGAACATCAAGGGCTGGCGGGGCTTCCCCCTGCGGCGCCGACTCGCCGAGCAGTCGGGCCTGCCCACCTTCGTCGACAACGACGCCAAGGCCCTCGCCCTCGGGGAGGGCTGGCGGGGAGCGGCCCGAGGCACGGACTCGTTCCTCGCGATGGTCGTCTCCACCGGGGTGGGGGGTGGCGTGGTCCTCGAGGGCCGCCTCCTCGACGGCCACTCGGGCAACGCCGGCCACATCGGCCACGTGATCGTCGAGCCGGACGGGCACACCTGTGCCTGTGGGGCCCGGGGCTGCCTCGAGGCCGAGGCGTCGGGTACCGCGATCGCGGCCATCACCGGACGGCCGGCGCTGGAGGCCCCGGCCGAGATCCGGCAGCGCACGGGGCGCCTCGTCGGGCGGGCCGTGGCCTCCGTGGCCAACCTGCTCGATCTACGCCTGGCGGTGGTGGCGGGCTCGGTCGCCCTCGGCTTCGGGGCCGCCTTCTTCGAGGCGGCCCAGGCCGAGCTCGACCGCTGCGCCCGCCTCGAGTTCTCGCTCGGGGCGCGGCTCTCGCCGGCGGGTCTCGGCGCCGACGGGCCGCTCGTCGGGGCCGCGGCGGTGGGCTTCGCCGGCCTCGGTCACCCGGTGCTGGGAGGGCACCGATAGCTTGGCGCCCATGGCCTGGGGCATGCGTGCGATCGGAGCGGTGCTGGTGCGCCCCTGGTTGTGGGCGACGGCCGTCGCCCAGCTGTTCCGCCTCGCCCGACCCGGCTGGTGGCACCGGTGGCCGCTCCTCCCGCTCCCGGACGAGGACTACCTGCGCTTCCGCCTGGTGACCGCCTACGGCGACCCCGACCGGGATCCCGACGCCGCCGACCTCGTCACCTACCTCCATTGGTGCCGGGCCTGGCCCCGGGTGAGCGGGGTCTGAGGCGGTGCGGGCCCCCGCGAGCGCGAGGACCGGCCCGCCCGCAAACCCTGCCGTCCGCCCGCGAGGCCAGGGCTAGGTTCGACCGATGGCCCCCTCGCTGGTGCTGAACGCGTCGTACGAGCCCCTCTCGGTCGTCCCGAGTCGGCGCGCCGCGGTCCTGGTGCTCTCCGAGAAGGCCGACCTGCTCCACGACACCGGTGAGGCACTTCGGGCCGAGCACGTCTCGATCCCGGTGCCCTCGGTCATCCGCCTGCGTAGCTTCGTGAAGGTCCCGTTCCACCGGCGGGCCCCCCTCAACCGGCGCGCCGTGTTCGTGCGCGACCACCATCGCTGCCAGTACTGCGGTGGCCGCGCCGAGAGCATCGACCACGTGGTGCCCCGGAGCCGTGGCGGCGAGCACCGGTGGGAGAACGTCGTCGCGGCGTGCCGGCCCTGCAACAGCCGCAAGGGCGACCGTTTCCTGGCCGAGACCGCGATGGTGCTCACGCGGCGCCCGTCCGCACCGCTCGAGCACACCTGGGTCCTCGTGTCGGTCGGCCACCTGCCGGAGCACTGGGCGCCCTACCTGCGCGTCGCGCCGGCCCTCGCCGCCGCGGGGGCATGAGCGCCGCCCCCGGCCCGGCGGCGGGGGACGAGGGCCTGGACGCGGCGGCCCGCAAGGCCGAGAAGCGCGCCAAGAAGGAGCGGAAAGCCAGACGGCGGGCCCGGTGGCGCATCGAGCACCGCCTGGGCTCGCCGGGCTTCCTCCACGCCCTCCCGCTGCCCGACCCGCTGCGTCGCTCCGTGTGGGTGATGGGCGCCACCAGCGCGGCGGTGGCCCTCGGCAGCGCACAGCGCCCCGATGCGGTCGATGCGGCCCGGGCCCAGGCGGCGGGCCTCGAGGTCGTGCGTCGCCACAGTGGGGGAGGAGCGGTGCTGCTCCAACCGGGCGCCATGCGCTGGATCGACGTCCTCGTCCCTGCCGGCGACCCGTTCTGGGACGACGACGTCGGGCGCTCGTTCCTGTGGCTGGGGGAGGCATGGGCCGACGCCCTCGCCGCCGTGGGCGTCGCCGCCGAGGTGCACACGGGCGCACCCCTGCGCACCGAGTGGTCGCCCCTCGTGTGCTTCTCGGGTCTCGGCACCGGCGAGGTCACCATCGGGGGGCGCAAGGCCATCGGCTTCTCCCAGCGCCGAACCCGTGCCGGGGCCCGCTTCCAGTGCCTCGTCCTGGCCGACTGGGACCCGGAGCCGCTGCTCTCGGTGCTCGACCTCGACCCCGCCGAGCGCGCCCGGGCGGCGGCCGAGCTGGCCGACGTGGCCACCGGCGTGGGCACCGATCGCCTCGGCCCGCTCGTCGCCGCGGTGCTCACGACCATCGAAGGCAGGAGGGCGCCCACGAACCCACGGTGATCGGTGGTCGGTGGGAGGGTTCGCCCTGAGAAACCCACGTGAAACCAGAAAATGTTGACGAATGGCAGAAAGTCGCCGATAGTGGTGCGAAGCGACCACGCCTGACCACGGTCAGTGCGCGGTCGTGCGAGGGACCACCACCACCACACCGGAGACCTTTCTGTGCAGCTGTCGGGGCAGTTCGAGCGCACGCTCGACGACAAGGGGCGCGTCGTGCTCCCCTCGCGCCTCCGGGAGCTGCTCGCCGGCCAGTCGATCCTGATCACCGACGTCGGTGACCGGTTGAGCATCTGGCCGACCGATGAGTTCGGCCGCTTCGTCGACGACCTCACCGAGGACCTGCTGGCCAAGGTGGACGCCGGCGAGATCGACGACGCCGAGCTCAACGAGACCCTCGAGTTCCTCTGGGCCGGCGCCCAGCCCATCAAGGCCGACCAGCAGGGCCGCATGGTGATCCCCGAGGAGCTCCTCACCGACGAGCTGCGCGGCGCCGACGTCGTGCTCGTCGGCGCCCGCGACCACATCAACGTGTTCCCGGCGGCCGAGTACTTCGCCCGCAAGCAGGCGGTGCGGCCCAAGGTGGCCAGCAACGTCTCGATGTACCGGCCGCGGCGGCGCTCCGATGGCTGAGCTCCCCGTGCGCCCCACGCAGGCCACGCATCCTTCCTCGAGGCAGACCGGCACGGGCATCGCGCTCATCCGCTGCCTCCCGGCCGACGAGGTGGTTGACCCCTACTCCGCCCGTCTCCCATCCCGCCCGCTCGGGGAGAAATCCCGACGTGCACCTGTCGGCCGGGGGGTTGCCGATGGGCGCGGTGCCGTGTCGCCCGCCCACCTGTCCGCGGTCATCACCGCCCTGCGGGAGCTCGACTGATGGCCGAGTTCGCCCACACCCCGGTGATGGTCGACGAGGTGGTCGAGCTGTTCGGCCCCGTGCCCGCGGGCGTCTTCGTCGACGCCACCGTCGGGGGAGGAGGCCACGCCGAGGCCATCCTCACCGCCCACGACCACCTGTCGCTGCTCGGCCTCGACCGCGACGAGGACGCCCTCGCGGCATCCTCCGAGCGCCTGGCCGGCTTCGGCGACCGGGTGACGCTGCGCCACACCCGCTTCGACCACCTGGCCGAGGAGGTGCACGCCCTCGGCCTCGAGCAGGTCTCGGGCGTGCTGTGCGACCTCGGCGTCAGCTCGCCCCAACTCGACCGGGCCGACCGCGGCTTCAGCTACCGGTCCGAGGCCCCCTTGGACATGCGCATGGACCGCACCCAGGAGCGCACGGTCGCCGAGCTCGTCAACACCTGGACCGAGGCCGACCTCGCCACCCTGCTGCGTGACGCCGGGGGTGAGCGCTACGCCCGGGCCATCGCCCGCGCCATCGTGGCCAACCGTCCCATCGAGCGCACCGACGAACTCGCCGAGGTCATCCGCGAGGCCATCCCGGCCCCCGCCCGTCGCCGCGGGGGTGACCCGGCCCGCCGCAGCTTTCAGGCCCTGCGCATCGGGGTGAACGACGAGCTGGACATCCTCGAGGGCACCCTCGACCAGGCCATCGACCTGCTCCGCCCCGCCGGTCGTGCCGCGGTGCTCGCCTACCACTCCGGCGAGGACGTGATCGTGAAGCGCTGCTTCCGGTCCGCCGCCACCGGCGACTGCACCTGCCCGCCCCAGCTGCCGTGCGGCTGCGGGGCCCGTCCCTCCGTGCGCCTGCTGAAGCAGGGCGCATGGAAGCCCTCAGCGGCCGAGGTGGCCGCCAACCGTCGTGCCGAGAGCGCCCGCCTGCGCGCCGTCGAGAAGCTCCCCCAGGAGGAAGCATGAGCCCCGCCCTCGCGCCGGTGACGGCCCCGCGCCGCCACCCCCGCCACGCCCCGACGACCCCTCCGGTCCCGCGCCGCGACCACCTGCGACTGGTCGAGCCGCCGACCCGATCGCCCCGGGTCGTCCCCGCCAGCCGGCCCCGGGTCAGCCGCCGGGCGGCCATGCTGATCGGTGGCGCGGTCCTGTTCGCCGTCCTGTTCGCCGTGGCCGTCCTCCAGACCCAGAACGTGGCCGGTCAGATGCACCTCGACCGGGTACAGCAGGACATCTCGGATCGCCAGGCCGAGGCCCAGGCCCTCCGGCTCGAGGCCGCCGAACTGGCGGCACCCGCCCGCATCGTGACCGAGGCAGAGCGACTCGGCCTGGCCACCCCCGCGGGCGGCCCGACCTTCGTCAACCAGGTCGCGCCCGACGCCGCCACGGGCGACGGGGCCACGGCGGTCGACCCGAGCCAGTGGGCGGCGCCGGAAGCGGAGGTCTCCCTCGACGAGACCGCGGCCGGGCCGGTGGACGCGGTGCTCACGCCATGAGCGCGGCCGGCGGCCGCGGCCGCCCCCCGTCCCGTCCCGCCCGTCCCGCCCGGGCCCCTGGCCGCACCGGCCGCACGGCCGAGCGCACGGAGAGCCCCCGGTCCCGCCCGACCGGGGGCGCCGCCGCGTCGCGGTCACCGCGCCCGCCGCGAGCGACGAGCGAGCCGCAGCCCGAGCGCCACGGCCGGCGTCAGCCCGCCCGGCACCGCACCGGTCGGGGCCCGCACCCGCGCCGGCGCCTCCTCGGGCTGCTGGTGTTCGTCCTCTTCCTGTTCAGCCTGCTGCTCGTGCGCGTCGCCGAGCTCCAGACCGTGAGCCCCGAGCGCTACGTGGCCTTCGGCGAGCAGCAGCGGGTCCGCTCCATCGACCTCCCCGCGGCCCGCGGGTCGATCCTCGACCGCAACGGGGAGGACCTCGCCCTCAGCGTCAACCAGACCACGGTGTACGCCAACCCCCAGGAGATCGCCGACCCCGTGGCGGCCGCCGCGCACCTGGCCCCGGTGCTGGCCATGGACCAGAACGAGCTGATCGAGAAGCTGAGCGACGACAGCGAGTTCGTGTACCTCGTCCGCCAACAGCCCGACGAGCTGGGTGAGGCCGTGGACGAGCTCGCCATCGAGGGCGTGCACCTCATGGACGAGCCCGCCCGCTTCGAGCCCTCGGGTGACCTCGCCCGCTCGGTCATCGGCACCGTCGGGGTCGACAACACCGGGCTCTCGGGCGTCGAGCAGCAGTACGAGGACGCCCTCACCGGCACTCCCGGCGAGCTGACCGTCGAGCGGGCGCCCGACGGCGACACCATCTCTTCCGGCGACCGCCACCTCACGCCCGCGCAGCAGGGCGACAGCCTCGTGCTCACGCTCGACCGGGGCATGCAGTTCGAGGCGGAGCGGGTCCTCGCCGAGCAGGTCGACGCCACCGGTGCCCTCGGGGGCATCGCCGTCGTGAGCCGGGTCGGCACCGGTGAGGTGCTGGCCATGGCCAACGTCGAAGCCACCCAGAACGACGACGGCAGCCGTGGCCCCGCGGTGCCCAGCAGCAACAACCGCGCCGTCACCGCCATGTTCGAGCCCGGGTCGGTCAACAAGGTGGTGACGATGGCGGCGGCCATCGAGGAGGGTGTGGTCGAGCCCGCCACCCGCTTCATGGTCCCCGACGGCCTCCAGGTCGCCGACCACCTCTTCACCGACCACGACCCGCACCCGCTGGTCAACTGGAGCGTCAACGACATCCTCACCCAGTCGTCCAACGTCGGGACGATCATGGTCGCCCAGGAGCTGGGGGCCGAGCGGCTCGACGAGTACATGCGCCGCTTCGGCTTCGGCCAGCCGACCGCGCTGGGGTTCCCCAACGAGGCCGCCGGCATCACCCTTCCGCTCGACGAGTGGTCGGGCACGTCCATCGGCAGCATCCCCATCGGCCAAGGCATCTCCGTCACCGCGCTCCAGATGATGAGCGCCTTCAACGTGGTCGCCAACGACGGCGTGTACGTGCCGCCTCGCCTGGTCCTCGCCCGCGTGGCCGAGGACGGCGCCCGACAGGGGATCGACGCACCCGAGCCCCACCGGGTCATCTCCACCAGCACGGCCCGCCAGCTGAGCACGATGATGATGTCGGTGGTCGACACCGGCACCGGTACGTCGGCGGCCATCCCCGGCTACCACGTGGCCGGCAAGACCGGGACCGCCCGCAAGCCGCAGGACACCGGTGGCTACGAGGACGCCGCGGGCAACTACCACTACGTCGCCACCTTCGCCGGGTTCGTCCCCGCCGAGGACCCCGAGCTCTCGATGATCGTCGTGCTCGACGAGCCGACGTCCTCGATCTACGGCGGTGAGGTGTCGGCGCCGGTGTTCGCACAGCTCGGCCAGTACGCGCTCGCCCGCTACGGCATCGCCCCGCCGGCGCAGCTCGCGCCCGTCTCCCTGCCCTCTGCCGCCGTCGACCCGAGCCAGGACGGCCTCGGGACGCCCGTGCCGTGACGTGGAACTCGCCCGCCTGACCACTCTCCTGAACGGCGCCATCCTCGACGGCGCTCGCCTCGTCGGCGCCGGCGACGGTGACGGCGAGGTGGACGTGACCGGCGTGGCCCACGACAGCCGGGCCGTGGCCCCTGGCGACCTCTTCTGCTGCGTGCGGGGGGAGCACGCCGACGGTCACGACCACGCCGCCGCCGCCGTGGGAGCCGGTGCGGTGGCCCTGCTCTGCGAGCGCCGGCTCGACCTGCCGATCCCGCAGGTGGTGGTGCCCGACGCCCGCGCGGCCATGGGCCCGGCCGCCGCCGCGGTGCACGGCAACCCGTCCGAGCACCTCGTCGTGATCGGGGTGACGGGGACGAACGGCAAGACCACCACGGTCCACCTGCTCTCGTCGATCCTCGAGCACGCCGGGCGTCGGGCCGAGGTCATCGGGACCCTCACCGGGGCCCGGACCACGCCCGAGGCGCCCGAGCTCCAGCGACGCTTCGCCGACTTCCTCGCCGCGGGGGTCGAAGCGGTCGCCATGGAGGTCTCCTCGCACGCCCTCGCCCTGCACCGGGTCGACGGCACCCGCTTCCGGGCGGCCGTGTTCACCAACCTCAGCGCCGAGCACCTGGACTTCCACGCCACCATGGAGGAGTACTTCCAGGCCAAGGCCCGTCTGTTCACCCCCGAGCTGGCCGACGCCGCAGTCGTCAACGTCGACGACCCGCGGGGTCGGCTGCTCCGGGACGCGGCCATCATCCCCACCCGGGGCTTCAGCCTGGACGAGGTCGACGACCTCGAGGTGGGCCACACGTCGAGCCGCTTCCGCTGGCGCGACCAGCACGTCACCGTCCCCCTCGGCGGCCGCTTCAACGTGGCCAACGCCCTCGCCGCCGCCGAGACCGCGATCACCCTGGGCATCGAACCGGCGGTGGCGGCCGAAGGGCTCGCCACCGCCGGGCCGGTGCCCGGCCGGTTCGAGGCGGTCGACGCAGGGCAGGACTTCGGCGTCGTGGTCGACTACGCCCACACCCCCGACGGCCTCGAGCGCCTGCTCGACACCGCCCGCGAGCTGGTGGGGGAGGGACGCCTCCTGCTGGTGTTCGGCTGCGGCGGTGACCGCGACACGGCCAAGCGGCCCCTGATGGGGGAGGTCGCCGGTCGCCTGGCCGACCAGGTCGTCCTCACGTCGGATAACCCCCGCAGCGAGGACCCAGCGACCATCATCTCCGAGGTGAGATCAGGATTCGACGACGACCGCACGCTCCTCGTGGAGCCCGACCGGCGCCGGGCCATCGCCATGGCCCTCGAGACGGCCGATCCCGGTGACCTCGTGGTGATCGCGGGCAAGGGCCACGAGACCACCCAGACCATCGGGGAGACGACGCTCCCGTTCGACGATCGCGTCGTGGCCCGGGAGCTGCTGTCGTGAAGACCCTCCTCGTCGCCGGCGGCATCGGCCTGGTGGTGTCGCTCGTGTTCACCCGCCTGCTCATCACCTGGCTCACCAACGCCCACATCGGCCAGCCCATCCGCGAGGACGGGCCCCAGGGGCACATCACGAAGGCGGGCACCCCGACGATGGGTGGTCTGGCCATCGTCATCGGCGCGGTCTCGGGCTACGTGATCAGCGACATCTCCAGCAGCCGGATCATCACCCGCTCGGGACTCCTGGTGATGGCCGCCATCGTCGGCGCGGGCCTCGTCGGGCTCATCGACGACTACCTCAAGGTGTCCCGGGAGCGGAACCTCGGCCTGAACAAGCGGGCGAAGATCATCGGCCTGCTCATCGTCGCGGTGGGCTTCGCGGTGCTCACCCTGGTGCACACGCCCGTGCACACGGAGCTCTCGATCAGCCGGGTCGGCCAGTTCGACATCGACCTCGGAACCGTGGGGTGGGTCGTCTTCGCGGTGCTGTTGATCCTGGGCAGCGCCAACGCGGTGAACCTCACCGACGGCCTCGACGGCCTCGCCGGTGGCTCAGCGGTCTTCGCCTTCATGGCCTTCACCATCATCGGCTTCTGGGCGTTCCGCCACCCCGCCACCTACGACGTGGAGCACGCGCTCGACCTCGCCGTGGTGGCCGCCGCCATGACCGGCGCCTGTACCGGGTTCCTGTGGTGGAACGCGGCCCCGGCCCGGATCTTCATGGGGGACACGGGTTCCCTGGCCATCGGCGCCGGCCTCGCGGGCCTCGCCCTCACCACCAGCACCGCGCTGCTGCTCGTGGTCATCGGGGGCCTGTTCGTCATGGAGACGCTCTCGGTCATCCTCCAGGTCACGGCCTTCCGCCTCTTCGGCGGCCGCCGGATCTTCCGCATG
This sequence comes from Acidimicrobiales bacterium, assembly GCA_016794585.1. Taxonomy (NCBI): domain Bacteria; kingdom Bacillati; phylum Actinomycetota; class Acidimicrobiia; order Acidimicrobiales; species Acidimicrobiales bacterium. The sequence continues at coordinate 14,305 of JAEUJM010000043.1, read as the reverse complement.
GCCCCCATCCACCACCACTTCGAGCTCGGCGGCTGGCCGGAGACCACGGTCATCATCCGCTTCTGGATCATCGCCGGCCTGCTCACCGCCGTGGCCCTGGGTTTCTTCTACGCCGACTTCATCAGCACGGGGGCCATCGACTGATGGGCGCCCCGCTGCTGGTCGTGGGCCTCGGCGTGACCGGCGAGGCCGTGGTGCGGGCGCTGCTGTCCCGCGGGCACGACGTGGTGGTGGTGGAGGATCGTCCGACCGACGAGAAGCGGGCCCTCGCGGCGGCGCTGGGCGTCGACCTGGTCGCCGAGCCGGACGAGGGTGCGCTGGGTGCACTCGTCGCGGGATCCGAGGCCGTGCTGCCCAGCCCCGGAGTGCCCGAGGCCCACCCGGTCTTCGGGGCCGCCCGCAGCGCCGGTGTCCCGGTGCGCAGCGAGTTCGACCTCGCCGCGGCGTGGGACGACCGCCCCCTCGTCGCCATCACGGGGACCAACGGCAAGACCACGGTCACGATGCTGGTGACCGAGATGCTCGAGCGCAGCGGTCGACGGGCGGTCGCCGCCGGCAACACCGAGGTGCCCCTCGTCACCGCCATCGACGATCCGGCCACGGATGTCTTCGTGGTCGAGGCGTCGTCGTTCCGTCTCGGCCACACCGAGCGCTTCGCGCCCGCGGTGGCCACCTGGCTCAACTTCGCGCCGGACCACCTCGACGTGCACGCCTCGCTCGCGGTGTACGAGGCCGCCAAGGCCCGCATCTGGGCCGACCAGGGCCCGGACGACCTGGCCGTGGCCAACGCCGACGATCCGGTGGTCGCCGCCCACCACGGGCCGGCCCGTCGGGTCACCTTCTCGACCCGGGACGACCACGGCTTCCACGTCGCCGGCGGCGTCCTCGTCACGGACGAAGGGATCGAGCTGGTCGGGGTCGACGCTCTGTGGCGCGCCTTCCCCCACGACGTGGCCAACGCCCTCGCCGCGTCGGCCACCGCGCTCGGCGCCGGTGCCTCCCTCGACGGGGTGCGTGCCACCCTCACCGGGTTCGCCGGGATGCACCACCGGGTCGAGCTGGTGGCGGAGCGCGGGGGCGTGCGCTTCTACGACGACTCCAAGGCCACCGTCCCCCACGCGGTCGCGGCGGCCCTCGCCGCGTTCGACTCGGTCGTCCTGATCGCCGGGGGCCGCAACAAGGGCATCGATCTCTCGCCGCTCGCCGCCGACCTCGGGCGGGTGCGCGCCGTGGTGGCCATCGGAGACGCCGCCGCTGACGTCGAGGCTGCCTTCGCCGGCCGCCGTCCCGTCGAGACCGCCACCTCCATGGACGACGCCGTCCGCCGTGCCGCCGCGCTCGCCGAGCCCGGCGACGCCGTGCTGCTGTCACCGGGGTGCGCGTCGTTCGACTGGTACTCGTCCTACGGCGAGCGCGGCGACGACTTCGCCCGTGCCGTGCACGCCCTCGCCCCGTCCCCGCCGACCGTCTGACTCGCCGAGCACCGGAGGACCCACCTTGGCCACCACCACCCGCACCCCCGACGAGCTGCTCGACGAGCGGGGCGACCATCTCAGCGAGACGCGCCGCCGCCATCCCGCCGGCCGTCTGCGCCCGGGTCGGGCCACGGGGACGTGCATGGCCATCCTCGGCCTCGTCGGGTTCCTCACCCTGTTCGGCCTGGTGATGGTCATCTCGGCCTCGTCGGTCACCGACCTCAAGGAGCACGGGACCACCTGGTACAGCTTCAAGCGCCAGGCCCTCTGGGCCGTGGTCGGCACCTTCGGCCTCGTGCTCGCCTTCCGGGTGCACTACCGGCGGTGGCGGAACTGGGCGGGGCCCATGCTCATCGGCTCCATCGGCCTCCTGCTGCTCGTCCTCGTGCCCGGCGTGGGCGCGGAGGTGAACGGCGCGTCCCGGTGGATCGGCGTCGGCGCCCTGCGGGTCCAGCCGTCCGAGTTCGCCAAGCTGGCGGTGCTGCTCTTCGTGGCCAAGCTGCTGGCGGACCGCGAGCGCGAGGGCAAGGCGCGGGTGACGAGCCTCACCCTGAAACCCACCCTCGTCGTGTTCGGTGGGGTGGCGGCGCTGCTGATGCTCCAGCCCAACCTGGGCACCACCATCGTCCTCGGCGCCATCGTCCTCACCATGCTGTTCATCTACGGTGCCCGCCTCCACCACCTCGGCGGGATCGCCCTGCTCGGCGCCGGCGCCGCCACCTTCCTGGCCCTCCAGGCCAGCTATCGCCGGGCCCGGGTCACCGCGTTCCTCAACCCGTGGGCCGACCCCTCCGACACCGGCTACCAGACCATCCAGAGCCTCGTCGGGATCGCCTCGGGCGGGCTCTTCGGCGTCGGCCTCGGCGCCAGCCGTGCGAAGTACGAGTTCCTGCCCGAGGCCCACACCGACTTCATCTTCGCCATCGTCGCGGAGGAGCTGGGCCTGTTGGGCGCCGCCGTCGTCATCGGGGCGTTCGTGGCCCTCACCTACTTCGGCGTGCGCGTCGCCCTCGAGACCGCCGACCCGTTCGGTCGCCTCGTGGCCACCGGCATCTCCACCTGGTTCGGCGTACAGGCCTTCATCAACATCGGCGCGGTCGTGGCGGTCCTGCCCATCACCGGCGTCCCCCTGCCCTTCGTCTCCTTCGGCGGATCGTCGTTGGTGGTGACCCTCGTCGCAGCTGGCATCCTTGCCAACATCGCCTCGCACGCCGACTGAGCGCGGGGCACCCGATGAGGTGAGCGCAGCGGTGAGCCAGGACGCGGGGCCCGACCCGGCGACGACCACGAACGCGGGGCAATCCCCGACGACGAGCACGGCGTGGGCCGTGATCGCCGGCGGGGGGACGGCCGGCCACACCCTCCCCGGCATCGCCATCGCGCGGGCACTGGTCGAGCTCGGTCACGATCCCGCCACCCTCCACTTCGTGGGGTCCGAGCGGGGGAGCGAGGCGCGCCTCGTGCCCGCCGCGGGCTTCGCCGTGACCCTGCTCCCCGGTCGGGGCATCCAGCGCCGGCTGACCCTCGCCAACGTGGGCGCCGTCTGGGGCCTCCTGCGGGCCCTGGTCCGGGCCTTCCTGCTGATGGCCCGCCATCGGCCCGCCGTCGTGGTCGCCATGGGTGGGTACGCCAGCGTGCCCTGCGCCCTCGCCGCGGTCGTGCTGCGCGTGCCGATCGTCGTCGCGGAGCAGAACGCCGTGCCGGGTCTGGCCAACCGGCTGACGGCCCGCTTCGCCAAGGTGGCCGCCGTCTCCTTCCCCGGCACCGCCCTGCCGCGGGCCGTGCTCACGGGCAACCCCGTGCGCCCCGAGGTGCTCGCCGTCGACCGTGCCCGGGACCGCGACGCGGCCCGGTCCGCCCTGCACATCGCCGACGGCCAGCGGGTGTTGCTGGCCTTCGGGGGCTCGCTGGGCAGCCTGCGCATCAACGAGGCGGTGGTCGGTGCCCTGGCGGCGTGGCTCCCTCGCCGGGACCTCACCGTTCGCCACGTCATCGGCGAGCGGGACTGGGCCGTGCTCACCGAGCAGGCTCCGGCGCCCGTCACCGAAGGGGTGACGTACGTGCCCGTCCGCTACGAAGACGACATGCCCCGAGCCTTCGCCGCCGCCGACCTCGTCCTCTGCCGGAGCGGGGCCACGTCGGTCGCCGAGTTGGCGGCCATCGGGGTGCCCGCGATCCTCGTCCCCCTCCCCGGGGCGCCGGGGGACCACCAGACCGCCAACGCCCGTGCCCTGGTCGACGCCGGTGCCGCGGTGCTGGTGCCCGACGCCGAGCTGACCGCCGAGCGGCTCGTCCGGGAGGTCGACGCCCTCCTCGCCGAGGACGGCCGGCTCGAGGCAATGGGCGGGGCCGCTCGCGGGGTGGCCAACCGCGAGGCGGGCAACGCCGTGGCCGCACTCGTCGAGGAGCACGCCCGTGGCTGACCGCCTGGATCTGGGCCGCCCCCGACGGGTACACGTCGTGGGGGTGGGCGGCGCCGGCATGAGCGCCATCGCCACCGTCCTCGCCGACATGGGCCACACGGTGAGCGGGAGCGACCTCAAGGCCTCACCGGGGCTCGAGCGCCTCCGAGCCCGGGGCCTCGACGTCACCGTGGGCCACACCGCCGAGCACCTGGGCGAGGTGGATGCGGTCACCATCTCGACCGCCGTGCCCGCCACCAACCCCGAGGTGGTGGCCGCCCGTGAGCGGGGCATCCCCGTGCTGCGCCGGGCCGACGCCCTCGCCGCCATCGCCGGCACCCGCCGCACCATCGCCGTGGCCGGTACGCACGGCAAGACCACCACCTCGTCGATGCTCGCCCTCGTGCTCGTCGAAGCCGGCCTGCACCCGTCGTTCATCATCGGCGGTGACGTCAACGAGATCGGTACCGGCGCGGTGTGGGACTCGGGGGAGTGGTTCGTGGTCGAGGCCGACGAGAGCGACGGCACGTTCCTCGAGCTCGGGGCCGAGGTCGCCCTGGTCACCAACATCGAGCCGGACCACCTCGAGCACTACGGCAGCTACGACGGCCTCCTCGCCGCCTTCGGCCGGTTCCTGGCCGAGGCGGCTGGACCCCGGATCGTGTGCGCCGACGACGAGGTCGCCGCTCGAGTGGGTCGCGAGGTCGGTGCCGTGTCCTACGGCGAGGCCGACGACGCCGACTACCGGCTCGTGGATCCCGTCGTCGAGCGCAACGGCACCACGTTCTCGCTGCACCGTCGAGGGGTCGACCTCGGGCGGCTGCACCTGCCGGTGCCCGGCCGCCACAACGCACTGAACGCGACCGCGGCGTTGGTGACGGGGCTCGAGCTGGGAGCGTCCTTCGAGGCCTGTCGCGCTGCGCTCGAGCGCTTCGCGGGGGTCGCCCGCCGGTTCGAGTTCCGTGGTGAGGTCGACGGCATCACCTTCGTCGACGACTACGCCCACCTGCCCACCGAGGTCTCGGCCGCGCTCGAGGCCGCCTCGGAGGGCACCTGGGGTCGGGTGGTCTGTGTCTTCCAGCCCCACCGCTTCAGCCGCATCTCCGACCTGTGGCAGGACTTCGGTGACGCGTTCGGCGACGCCGACCTGCTGGTCGTCACCGACATCTATCCCGCCGGCGAGGCGCCCCGGCCCGGCGTCTCGGGAAAGCTCATCGTCAACGCGGTGCTCGAGGCCGACCCGTGGCGCGCCCTCGCCTACCTGCCGAAGCGGCCCGACCTCGTGCCCTACCTCCGCTCCGTGCTGCGCCCGGGCGACCTCTGCCTGACCCTGGGCGCCGGCGACCTCACCTCGTTGGCCGACGAGGTGCAGGCCGCCCTGCGGTCGTGAGCGGGGCGCTCGACCGGGTGGCGGCGCGCCTCGGCGCGCGGGCCCGGCGGGACGTCCCCCTCGGCCCGCTGACCACCTACCGAGTGGGAGGCGCGGCCGATGTCTTCGTGGTCGCCGCCGAGCTGGCCGAGCTCCGCGCGGTCGCCGAGGCCGTCGCCGGCGAGGGCGTGGCCACGCTCGTCCTCGGCCGGGGCTCCAACCTCCTGGTGGCAGACGCCGGGTTCCACGGCGTGGCGATCCAACTGGCGGGCGACTTCGAGGCGGTGGGCGTCGTGGGCACGGACGTCACCGCCGGTGGGGCGGCATCGCTCCCGGTGGTCGCTCGGCAGAGCGCGGCGGCGGGGCTCACCGGCTTCGAGTGGGCGGTCGGGGTGCCCGGATCGATCGGCGGGGCGGTGCGCATGAACGCGGGCGGCCACGGGTCGGACATGGCCGCCTCGCTCCGGAGGGTCCACCTCGTCGACCTGGCCACCGGGGAGGATGGCTGGGTGCCCGCCGACCGCCTCGACCTCTCGTACCGGCACTCGTCGGTGCGGGCGGACCAGGTCGTGGTGGCGGCCGAGCTGTCCCTCGCCCCTGGCGACCGCGCCGCCGCCGAGGCCGAGATCTCCGAGATCGTGCGCTGGCGCCGGGCCCACCAGCCGGGTGGGCAGAACGCCGGCTCGGTCTTCACCAATCCACCAGGCGACTCGGCGGGTCGCCTCATCGAGGCCGCCGGGGCCAAGGGCCTGCGCATCGGGACGGCGCACGTCTCCACGAAGCACGCCAACTTCATCCAGGCCGACGAGGGCGGGTCCGCCGACGACGTGTGGCGCCTGATGCAGACGATCCAGGAGACCGTGCGCGCCGCCAGTGGGGTGATCCTGCACCCCGAGACCCGCCTCGTGGGCTTCGATCCCTCACGCTGAGGTCGAGGCGCGGTGACGACCAGGAGGGGTGAGCCTCGAGGTGGGGAGGAGGTCGAGAGCGGCGAGCGACCCTCGACCATCGACCCCCGCATCCGGGCGCGCCGCGTCGAGGTGCGCCGCTCCGAGGGGCGACGGCGGCTGCGGGTGGTGGTCGTCCTGGGTGCCCTCCTGGCCGTGGCGCTCCTGGGCCTCGGGCTCTTCTTCACCCCGCTGCTCGACGTCGACCGCTTCACGGTGGCCGGGCAGTTCCGCACGGACCCGGCCGACATCGTGGCCGCCGGCGGCATCGAGCAAGGGGCGCCGCTCCTCACGGCCGACCTCGACGCCGCCGCCGATCGCATCGAGGCGCTCCCCTGGGTGGCCGAGGCGACCGCTCGCCGGCGCTGGCCGGGGACGGTGCGCTACCGCGTCGTCGAGCGGGTCCCGGCTGCCGCGGTGGCCGCTGACGACGACACCTGGGTCGCCGTGGACGGCGAGGGCCAGGTGCTGGCGCTGCTCGACGGGGAGCCCGCCGACCTCCCGGTGGTCGAGGGCGCCACCGTGGCGCCCGACGTGGGCGCCGCCGTCGCCGAGGACGCCCGGGGGGCCTTCGCGGTGGCCGCGGTGATCCCCGAGGGCGCCCGGCCGCTCGTCGATGCGATCGTCATCGATGCCGACGGCGGCGTGACCGTGCGGCTCGTCGCCGGAGGGATCGTGACCTTCGGGGCGCTCGAGGACCTCCCGGCCAAGGGCGTCGCCCTGGCCAGCGTGCTCGATGCCATCGATCCGTGCATCGCCACGCTCGACCTGTCGGTGGCGTCGGCCCCGGTCCTCACCCGGACGCCGGGTTGCGGGTGACAGGCCTGTTGGTTACGGTGAGGTTGAGCGAGGCGACTTCGCGCGCCCCGAACACAACGTTCAACCTCCCGTCGAGGGTTCGGCCGGGCACCCCAGGCGCCCGGCGTTTGCCGTTGTGCCGGGGTGGCGTGACCGCCTCGGCCACCACTCACCGGGAGCACACCACATGGTCGGCATCACCCAGAACTACCTAGCGGTCATCAAGGTCGTCGGTATCGGCGGTGGTGGGGTCAACGCCGTGAACCGGATGATCGACGCCGGCCTGAACGGCGTGGAGTTCGTGGCCATCAACACCGACGCTCAGGCGCTGCTGATGAGCGACGCCGACGTCAAGCTCGACATCGGACGGGAGCTCACCCGGGGCCTGGGCGCCGGCAGCGACCCCGAGATCGGCCGTCAGGCCGCCGAGGACCACAGCGCCGAGATCGCCGCGGCGCTCGAGGGCGCCGACATGGTGTTCATCACCGCGGGCAAGGGTGGCGGCACCGGGACCGGCGCCGCACCGGTGGTCGCCGAGATCGCCCGGAACCTGGGCGCCCTCACCATCGGCGTGGTCACCCGGCCCTTCACCTTCGAGGGCCGCCGCCGCACCGTGCAGGCGGAGCAGGGCATCCAGCGCCTGAAGGAGAAGGTCGACACCCAGATCGTCATCCCGAACGACCGCCTGCTGACGGTCTCCGACGACAAGACCTCGATGCTCAACGCCTTCAAGATGGCCGACGAGATCCTCCTCCAGGGAGTGCAGGGCATCACCGACCTCATCACCACCCCCGGCCTCATCAACACCGACTTCGCCGACATCAAGACGGTCATGAGCGACGCCGGCTCGGCCCTCATGGGCATCGGCTTCGCGTCGGGCGAGGGCCGGGCCCTCGCCGCCGCCCGGGGTGCCATCTCCAGCCCGATGCTCGAAGCCTCCATCGAGGGGGCTCGGGGCATCGTGTTGAACATCTCGGGCGGCAGCGACCTCGGCCTGCTCGAGGTCAACGAGGCCGCCGAGGTGATCCACGGCGTGGCGCACCCGGACGCCAACATCATCTTCGGCGCCATCATCGACGACGAGATGGGCGACGAGGTCCGGGTCACCGTGATCGCCGCCGGCTTCGATCGCTGGGACGAGAAGGACAAGCGCTCGACCGAGCAGAGCGACGCCGACTTCCTGCGCTCCGTCCCGCTCGACCGTGAGCCCACCGGCGACCTGTTCGCGACCCACGACGACGAGGACGACGACCTCGACGCGGGTGACGACTTCGACGTCCCCTCGTTCCTCAAGTAGCCCCGCCGCCGCGGTGTCGCACCACGCGCACCCGGCGTCCTGGGTCTTCTCCACCCGCGCCGACGGCGATCTCGCCATCGACGCTCCCGCCGTCGACGCGGCGCGGGCGCGCCTGCTCGCCGGGGCAGGTGGCCCGTCGGTGCGCTGGAACTGGCTCCGGCAGGTGCACGGCGCCGACGTCGTCGTGGCCGAAGGGGCGGGGCACCACCAGGGGACCGAGGCCGACGCACTCGTCACGGCCCGCGCCGGGGTGCCCGTGGCGGTGCAGACCGCCGACTGCGGAGCGGTGGTGCTCACCAGCGCCGAGGGCGTCGTCGGCGCCGCCCACGCCGGCTGGCGCGGCCTCGCGGCCGGGGTGGTGCAGCGCACCGTCGCACAGATGCGATCGCTCGGTGCCGGCACCGTGGTCGCCCACGTCGGTCCGATGATCCACCCCGAGTGCTACGAGTTCGGGGCCGACGACCTGGAAGAGGTGGCCGACGCCCTCGGTCCCGACGTCGTGGGGCGCACCCGCACCGGCGCCCTCGCGCTCGACGTGCCGAGCGCCGTGGACGCCGCGCTGGCAGCCGCCGACGTGTCGGTGGCCTCGGCGTCGCCCGGCTGCACCGCCTGCGAAGCCGAGCGCTGGTACTCGCACCGGGCCCGCAAGGAGACCGGCCGCATGGCCGCCGTCGTCTGGGTGACCCCGTGATCGACGTCGGCGCCATCCGGGCGCGCGCCGAGGAGGTCCGCGCCCGGATCTCGGCCGCCGGCGGCGACCCCGCCGCCGTGACCCTCGTCGCGGTGACCAAGGGCTTTCCGCCGGCGCTGGCCGTGGCCGCAGCCGAGGCCGGCCTCCTCGACCTGGGCGAGAACTACGCGCAGGAGCTCGTGCCGAAGGTCGACGCCGTCGCGGCGTCGGGCGCCGCGCCGCGCTGGCACTTCCTCGGCAACCTCCAGCGCAACAAGGTCCGGTCGCTCGCCCCCCACGTGACCCTCTGGCAGAGCGTCGATCGTGAGGCGCTCGGCGCCGAGATCGCCCGCCGGGCCCCCGGGGCGTCGGTGCTGGTCCAGGTCAACCTGAGCGGCGAGCCCCAGAAGGGCGGCTGCACGCGCGAGGAGGTGGAGCCCCTCGTGGCGACCCTCGCCGACCTCGGCCTCGACGTCCGGGGCCTCATGGGCGTGGCCCCCGCGGGAACCGCCGATGACGCCCGACCGGGTTTCCGCTGGTTGCGCTCCGAGGTGGAACGCCTCGCCCTGACGGTGTGCTCGATGGGGATGAGCGCGGACCTCGAGGTCGCCGTCCAGGAGGGCACCACCATGGTGCGCATCGGCACCGGGCTGTTCGGACCACGCTCGTGACCGGCCCCGCAGCGTGTGGGCGGCGGCGACGCTCCGCGCGGGTGGCATCGCGGCGTGCGACACTAACCTTGCCGGTTTCGTAGGAGGAACCAATGTCCAGTACGTGGCGGCGCGCCATGCTCTACCTCGGGCTCGGTCCCGACGAGGAATACGAGGACTACGACGACCACGACCGGTACCAGGAGCGGTACCCCTCGTCGGCCGCGCCGTCCATCGGGTCCGGCGTCGGCCAGGCCGTCCCCGTGCGGCCGGTCCAGCCCGTCGCGCCCGAGCCGCGCCAGGGCGGAGTCGTGCCGGTCGAGCCCTACGCGCCCGACGACGGTGTCTCGGCCATCCGGCCCATCCCCAACGAGGCGCCGGCACCGTCCAACGTGTCGCCGATGGAGAGCCTCGGTGGCTCTGCGGTGCGTCCCATCCCCGCCGTGGCCAAGGCCAAGCCCCACGTCGTGTCGCCGCACTCGTTCACCGAGGCCCAGGACGTGGCCGACCGCTTCAAGGGCAACCAGCCCGTGATCATCAACCTCCAGGGCGCCGACCGTGACCTGGCCCGCCGGCTCATCGACTTCGCCAGCGGCCTGTGCTACGGCCTCGGCGGCCAGATGGAACGGGTCGCCGACCAGGTGTACCTGCTCACGCCCTCCGACGTCGAGGTCTCCGACGAGGAGCGGCGTCGGTTGCAGGAGCGGGGGCTCCACGACTCCTGATCCCCATGAACATCCTCTGCCTCGTCCTCAACCTCTACCTCATCGCGCTCTTCGGCCGGATCATCCTCTCCTGGTTCCCCATGGAGCCCGGGACGCCGATGGCGTCGGTGTACTCGTTCCTGTTCCGGATCACCGAGCCCGTTCTCGGACCGCTGCGCCGGGCCATCCCCGCCGTCGGCGGTGGCAGCTTCCGCCTCGACCTGTCGCCCATCATCGTGCTGATCGGCATCCGCATCATCCAGAGCGCCGTCCTGGGCTGCTGACGCCCTCGTGAGGGGGCGTTCCCGGGCCGGCGCATCCTCGCCCCGCCATCCCCATGGGGACGGAGGGGGTTCGGTACGCTGACCCCATGGATGTCACGCCGCAGCTCCTGAAAGACGTCGACTTCCGCGAGAAGAAGTTCGGCGGATACGACCCCGACGAGGTCGATGACTTCCTCGAGCGGGTCGGCGTGGCCATCGGCCAGCTCCAGATGCGCCTGCGCGAGATGACCCAGCGCGCCGAGGCCGCCGAGGCCCGTCTCGCCGAACAGCCGGCGGCGACCCCCGCGGTCGCCAGCGAGGTCGACGACACCCTGCGCCGGACGCTCCTCCTCGCCCAGCGCACCGCCGACGCCGCCGTGGCCGAGGCCCGGGAGGAGTCCGAGCGCATCGTGGCCGCCGCGCAGGACGAGGCCGAGCGCATCCGCGCCGAGGACGCCGCCCGCCACGAGCGTGAGCTGACCGAGTCCCAGGACGAGATCCGCCGCGCCGGCGACGAGGCCCGGAACCGAATCCTCACCGAGGTGGACGAGCTCGAGGGCATCCGAGACCAGCTGATGGCCGACGTCGAGGTCCTCGAGCGTCACGTCGACGACGAGCGGGCCCGCCTCCAGACCACCGTCGCCACGCTCCAGGGCCTCCTCGACGCCGCCGGCGCCATGGCCCCGCTCGAGCCCCCGGTGGTCACCGCCGTGGTGCCGCCGCGAGCCGAGTCCGAGCCCAACTACGAGGATCCGGGCTCGGGCATGGCCACGCCCGAGATCGTCCCCGAGGCCGCCTTCGAAGAGGCCGCCTACGAGCCGCTGGGCACCATCGAGCCGCCGGCGCCCGCCCCCGCCGACGACGCGCCGCTGTTCCGCGCCCCCGAGGCTGCCGCCCCGCCGCCGGCGTTCGACCCGCTCCCGCCCGCGCCCACCTTCGGTGAGCCCGAGCCGCCCGCACCGGCCCAGCCCGCAGGCTCCGTGTGGGACGCCCCCGCCGAGGACGTCTTCGCCCCCGAGCCCGGCGCCCCGAGCGAGGACCTCTTCGCCCAGCCCCCGCCGCCCCCGCCGCCGCCCGCCGAGCACCACGGCTTCGGCGGCCTCGACGCCCCCGCCGACGCGCCGGCCGGCGACCCCTGGGCGGACCTGCCCGGCACCGGGCCCGCCACCCAGCCCGTCGCCGCCCTCCCCGACGAGGGAGGCGACAACCCCTGGATGGCCGACCTCGCCCGCGAGGAAGCCGCCAACGCGCCGGCGCCCCCCGTCCCCGAGGGCGAGGGGGACGACGCGATGGCGGAGTGGTATCGGGGCCAGGAAGAAGCGGGCGGCGGCGACAAGGGCGAGAAGCACAAGCGCTTCGGCCGCAAGAAGTAGCTCTCGGGTCGAGCTTGTCGGCCCTCGGCCTCCGGGCCGGCGGGTCCTGTCACCGGGTTCCGTTTCGGGCCATGCGGGCGCCGGACCGCGTCCCGCCCTGCACTCTCCGCGGGCGCGGCTCGAGCTCGGGAGTCCTCGGCCTCCGGGCCGGCGGGTCCTGTCGCCGGGTTCCGTTTCGGGCCATGCTCGTCCCTGCGCGTGGCCCGAAGCCGGCCCGGCGCCACCCGCCGACCCTCCGGCCGAGCCCTGGCGGACGTGAGCGGCACGTCACCTCGAGCGGTGTCGCGACACGTCGGCTCGGGGTCGGGTACCGCCACCTCTTCGTGACCGCGAGGGTGTGCCGCTGATCTAGAGCGTCAGGACTTGGTGAGGGTGACCGGGAAGGTCTGGGCGTCGACGGTGACTTCCAGATCGCCGCCGGGGGTGAGGGCTACTTCCGTCGCCAGGACTTCTGTGGCGATCCACGCTTTGTGGGCTTCGATCGCTTCGGTGATCTCCGGCGGGGGGTCGAGGGTGACGACCACTCGGTCGGCGATGGCGAAGCCGGCTTCTTTTCTCAGGTCGTTGAGGGCCCTGACGACTTCCCTGGCCGTGCCTTCTCGTCTCAAGGCGTCGTCGAGGTCGAGGTCGAGGGCGACGGCCCAACCGGCCTCTTCGGCGAGGGCGAGCTCCTCGTGGCGGGAGGCGCGGACCTCGACGTCGGCGCTCGACAGGGTCTCGCCGGCGATCTCGACCTGGCCGTCGGCCTCCAGGGCGGCCTTGATGGCGGCGCCGTCGGCGGCGGCCAGGGCGGCCTTCACCTCGTTGACCTTGGCGCCCAGGCGGGGGCCCAGGGTCTTGAAGTTGGGGATCACCGTCCAGGTCATGAGGCCCGAGAGGGTGTCGATGGCCTCGAGCTCCTTGACGTTCAGCTCGGTGGCGATCTCGGCCTTCACCTCCTCGCCGAGGGTGGCCCCCGGGGCCAGGAGCATCGCTCGGCGCAGGGGCTGGCGCACCTTCATCTTGGCGTCGGTGCGGGCGGCGCGGCCGAGGGCGACCAGACGGCGGGCGCCGGCCATCTCCTCGGTGAGGCCGGCGTCGTGCACCCCGAGGGGGGCCGGCCAGTCCGAGAGGTGCACCGATGCCTCGCCCGTGAGGGTGGTGTAGAGCTCGTCGGCCAGGAAGGGGCAGTAGGGCGCCAGCAGCTGGGCGGTGACGACCAGGCAGCGGTGGAGGGTGGCGTGGGCGTCGGGGTCGGAGCTCTTCCAGAAGCGCGAACGTGAGCGGCGCACGTACCAGTTGGACAGGTCGTCGACGAAGCGGATGATGCGGGTGGCCCCGCCCAGCGCGTCGAAGCTCTCGAGGGCGTCGGTGACCGTGGCGATGGTGTCGTCGAGCTCGGACAGCACCCAACGGTCGAGGACGTGGGTGGGGGACAGCGGCTCGCCCGTGGGTGCCCAGCCGTCGAGGTCGGCGTAGGTCACGAAGAACGAGTGGACGTTCCAGAGGGTGACGAGGGTCTGGCGGGTGGTCTCGCGGATGCCGTCCTCGAAGACCCGGCGGGGGGTCCAGGGTTGGCCGGCGGCGAAGAAGTACCAGCGGACCGAATCGGCGCCGAAGCGGTCGAAGAGGTCCCACGGGTCCATCACGTTGCCCTTGGACTTCGACATCTTGGCGCCGTGCTCGTCGACGATGTGGCCCAAGCAGACGACGTTGCGGTACGGCGTCTGGTCGAACACGAGCGTGTTCACGGCGAGCAGCGAGTAGAACCAGCCACGGGTCTGGTCGATGGCCTCGCAGATGAAGTCGGCGGGGAAGGCCTCGCTGAAGCGGTCGTCCGGCGAGAACGGGTGGTGGTGCTGCGCCGAGGGCATCGAGCCCGAGTCGAACCAGGCGTCGAGCACGGGGGCGAGGCGGGCTGCGGGGGCCGCACACCCGTCCGTCGGGCAGGGGAAGGTGACCTCGTCCACGTAGGGCCGGTGAAGGTCGAGCTCGGAGAGGTCGCGGCCGGCGAGCTCGGCCAGCTCGGCCACCGAGCCGACGCAGGTGTCGTGGCCCGCCTCGCAGCGCCAGACCGGCAGGGGAGTGCCCCAGTAGCGGTCACGGGACAGGGCCCAGTCGACGTTGCCCTCGAGCCACTTGCCGAAGCGGCCGTGCTTGAGGTGCTCGGGGTGCCAGCCGATGCGTTCGTTCTCCCGGAGCAGCTCGGGTCGGCGCTCGGAGGTGCGGGCGAACCAGGAGGTCTTCGCCCAGTAGAGCAGGGGCGTCCCGCATCGCCAGCAGTGCGGGTAGGCGTGCTCGTAGGCCTCCTCGGCCTCGAGGCGGCCGCGGGCGTCGAGGTCGTCGATGATGCCGCGGTCGGCGTCCTTGACGAACCG